>JAOTZA010000064.1 GCA_029861655.1 Acidobacteriota bacterium
GCGGGTCAGCACAACCCGGGTACCCGCCCTCTCCGCCGCCTGACGCGCTTTGGCCGCATAGCTCTCCGACACCACAAAGCCCTCGGGTGAAGCCACCGCGATGTCCACCCCCACCTTGGGTGCGGCAAGCATCAGGGAATGCGCCATGTTGTTGCCGTCGCCGATGTAGGCAACACGCCGCCCGGACAGATCCTCGAAGTTCTCGCTGAGCGTAAAGAAATCGGCCAACGCCTGGCACGGGTGGAGTTCGTCCGTCAGACCGTTGATCACCGGGATGGTGCCAAAACGGGCGAGATCGACGACATCCTGATGCGCGTAGGTCCGCGCCATCACACCATCGACATAGCGCGACAACACCTTGGCCGTGTCTTCGATCGACTCGCCACGGCCCAGCTGGATGTCACGCGACGACAGAAACAGCGCATGCCCCCCGAGCTGGAACATGCCCACTTCGAAGCTCACTCGGGTGCGGGTCGAGGACTTTTGGAAAATCAGCGCCAGGGTCTTTCCAGCAAGCCGGCTGCTGTAGCCGGCAGCGTCGATCTTGATGTCGGCGGCGAGCTCGAAGAGCTCGGACACATCACGCGGATCGAGGTCATGAATCGAGATGAGGTCCTTTTCCCACATCGCCTGGATCTCCTTGTCCTGGTGCCGTTTACCTGGTGCCGGTATCCTGGCGCGCTATCAGGGCTCGCGCTCGATCGGCATCGTCATACAGCGTGGGCCGCCGCGCGCCCGCGAAAGCTCATTGCCGAGCACGGTCACGACGGTTCGCTCTCCGTGGCGGATCTGCCGGCGCCCGCTCAAGACCTCCTCTTCGTCCACCACCTTCCAACCTCGCTTCGAGAGCTCGTCGAGGGTCCGCCGGTTGCGCCGGTAGAGCAAGATCACTCCGGGGGAGACAGCAAAGGCGTTGGCCCCGTCGGTCCACTGCTCGCGGGCCTGCTCCAGCACGTCGTCCGAGGCGCCACAGGGGACCGGCTCGAGTTCGAGGCCCGCTTCGGCAATGGCTCCGAGGAGCGAAGGGCGGAGCGAAAAGCTCAGGTGCTTGGCGCCGAGATCGACCCAGAACGCCTGTGCCGAAAGACGCCTGCGCGGCTCGATCACCGGTAGAAACGCCAGGCACGAGCCTTCGTCGACAATGGTAAACACCGTGTCCAGGTGCATATAGCTGCGCTGCGTCGGGAGATCGACGAGGATCAGCTGCTTGAAAGACGTCGGCTCCCTTCGCAAATGCTCGGCCAGCCGCTCGACCCCGCGGCGATTCGTGCGCTGGCTGATCCCCACCAGGAGGGTTTCCTTGTTGGCGACGATGACATCGCCTCCCTCGAGTTGGGGTGGATCGCCACCCATGGGATATCCCTCGCTCGGGTCGCCGGAGGCGACCGAGAAAATAGGGTTTGCACACAAGAGGCGTGGATGATGGCGAAAGACCATCCCCGAAAGCAGCGGCTCGCGACGCCGCGCGTCGGTGGCCATCGACGAAAGAAAGATCCGGTCACCGACCAGAAAGTGCGGGTCGCGCTGAAAAAAGTAGTTTGGCACCGGGGCCAGGTCGTAGAGTCTCGTTTCGGTGCTTTGGTAGCCCTCTGGGTTCCGCAGCCCGGCAATCGCCGCCTCCGCCGCCTCTGCCGCCGACATCGCTTCGAGCTTCTCCAGGGCGCCCGGAGCAAGGTTGTCTCCGGCTTCGAAGCTTTCGAAGAGCTCGTGCCTTGCCTCGGGTGTCTCCAACACCTCGGTCAACAAGTCCTGCACATACAGCGTCTCGACACCCGCGGCGCGCAACACGTCGGCAAACCTCTCGTGCTCGGCACGCGCTTGCTCGCCGTAGAGGATGTCATCGAACAGCAATTGACTCATCATGCTCGGCACCATCCAGTCGATCTCTCGCCCCGGCCGATGCAACAGCACCCTCTTGAGACGGCCAATTTCGGATTCGACTCGAATGGTCATGAGAGTTTCGCGCGCGTCGGAAGGAGGAGGAGTCTACCAGCCAATCCGCGCCGCCCAAGCACCGCTTGGCAGGTATAACATCCAGTAGTTGCGCCTCCTCGCCGCAGGCACCGCTACGCCTGTGTCAGCGCGCCTTGACCACCCTGACGATCCGCCGCACCATCCACAAAACGTTCGAACGTCACAGTCCACTAGATGCCGACCTCGTCTCGCCCCCAGAATCCGCTGCATGAGCGCTACGCGTCGGCCGAGATGGCAGAACTGTTCTCGGCGAAGCATCGCTATGGTCTGTGGCGCGAGATGTGGATCGCTCTCGCCGAAACGCAAAAGGAACTCGGTCTAGCGATCGGCGATAGCCAGATCGAGCGGATGCGTCAGGCGGCGTCCAGCCTAGATCTCGACCGTGTGGCTGAAATCGAGCGCGAGACCCGGCACGACGTGGTCGCCCATTTGCGCCATTTCGCCGAGCAGGCCGGCGACGCCGGTGGCGTCCTGCACATGGGAGCCACCAGCGCCTTCATCACCGACAACACCGACGTTCTTTTGACCCGCTCAGCTCTCGAATTGATCGAAAACCGCTCCGCCGTGGCGATCGCCCAACTATCCCGCTTCGCCCGCGCCCACCGCGCGGTGCCGACGCTGGCTTACACCCATCTGCAACCCGCGCAGCTCACCACCGTGGGCAAGCGGGCCTGTCTGTGGATCCAGGATCTCTACACCGACTGGGTCGAGGTACGCCGGATTCGGATTGGTCTTCGTTGCCGCGGCGCCAAGGGAACGACCGGCACCCAAGCCAGCTATCTGACCCTGTTCGATGGCGACCACGAAAAGGTCCGCGAGCTCGATCACCGGATCGCATCGCGGCTCGGTTTCGAGGCGAGCTGGCCGGTGACCGGGCAGACCTACCCGCGAAAACAAGACTCCCGGGTGCTCGCGGCCCTGGCAGGTGTCGCCGAGAGCTGTCACAAGTTCGGCACCGACGTGCGGCTGCTCCAGGGGATCGGTGTTCTCTCCGAACCGTTCGGCGACTCCCAGGTCGGCTCCTCGGCAATGGCCTACAAACGCAATCCGATCCGTAGCGAACGGATGTGTGCGTTGTCGCGGAGGCTTTTGACCGACGCACAGAACGGTCCGCTCAACACCGCGGTTCAGTGGCTCGAGCGCAGCCTTGACGACTCCGCCAACCGCCGGCTGGTGCTGCCCGACTCGTTCCTGACCGCCGACGCGGTACTGCTGGTCGCCGCCAACATCGCCGGAGGCCTGACGGTACGCGAGGGTGCCACGGCAACCCTGGTGCGCCGCGAGCTTCCATTCATGGCCACCGAGACCCTCTTGATGGAGGCCGGCAAGAGAGGCGCCGATCGCCAGGCGCTCCACGAGAAATTGCGCCTCCACAGCCTCGAGGCGCACAGGGCCGTCGAGCGCGGTGAAGAGAACCCGCTGATCGAGAAGCTGATGGCCGATCCGGACTTCCCGCTCGATCTCGAAGAGGCGTCCGCTCTTCTCGTCGCCGACCAGTTTACCGGGCGCTCAGCGGAACAGGTGGACGAGTTTCTCGCCACCCTGCCGACCGAGGTGTTGGAAGTCAGCGGTCGTGCCGAAGAGCTCGAGGTGTGAGCAAGGGCATCCGCTGGGAGACGCTTCTAGTAGTCTAGAGAGATGGCAAAACAGAACTCATTCGACGTGGTGTCAGAGGTGGACCTGGCCGAAGTCAAAAACGCGGTGAACCAGGCGCTCAAAGAAGTTCATCAACGGTTCGATCTCAAGGGAAGCGACTCGAGCATCGAGCTCAATGAGAAGGAATCTCAGTTGGTGCTCGCCTCGGCCGACGAATACAAGCTCAAAGCGGTCGATCAGATCCTGCAGCAAAAACTCGTCCGCCGAGGCATCTCGCTCAAAGCCCTCGACCACGGAGCCATCGAACCGGCCGCCAAGGGTTCGGCGAGGCAGACGGTGAAGCTCCAGCGCGGAATCCCGACCGAGAAGGCCCGCGAGATCGTCAAAGTCATCAAGAACGCCAAACTCAAGGTCCAGGCGGCGATCCAGGAGGACATGGTGCGGGTCTCCGGCAAGGACCGCGACAAGCTGCAGGAAACGATCGCTCTTCTCAAAGAAGAGGACTTTGGGATCGATATGCAGTTCGTCAACTACCGGTCGTAGCTGTCTCGTGCGGAAGCAGCGCCGGTACCAAGCGCTTCCTTTTCTCACCCTGCTGGCCGTCGCGCTCGTGACAGCCTGCGCCATCACGCCCACGGCCAAGAAGATCCGCAAGGCCGAGGCCGGGAACCGCGGCTTCACCCAGGACGGGCTGGCCTCCTGGTATGGACCGGGCTTTCAGGGCAACCTCACCGCCAACGGCGAGATCTACGACATGAACGCCATGACGGCGGCCCACAAACAGCTGCCCTTCAACACCGTGGTCGTGGTCACCAACCGAGACAACGGCAGGCGGGTCGAGGTCAGGATCAACGATCGCGGTCCCTTTGTTCGCGGCCGCATCATCGACCTCTCGCGCGCCGCCGCCGAGAGGATCGGCATGCTCGGCCCGGGCACTGCGCGGGTCACGCTACGGGTAGTCGAACATAGCTCCAAGCAAGCGCGGCGCTACGGCGCCCCATCTCCCGATGCCAAAGGCAGTCTCACCTCGACCGGTTTTAGAGTTCAGATCGGCGCCTTTCGCGACGGCCGGCGCGCGGAGAAACTCTGGGAAGATGCGAGACGCGTACGGAGCGACGTCCGCGTCCGGCTTTCCGCCGGTCTCTTTCTGGTCGAGTCGGGTCCCTTCAAGAGCCGCGACGCCGCCAAACGCGCCGAACGTGCCTTCGTGCGGGCCGGTTTCGAGGCCGCGGTGCTGCAGGCTCTCTGAGCAGGAGGCCGTCAGAGTTCTTCGCCGTGGTGCTCCCGGTGCAGGGCTCTCGCCTGCGCCAGCCACTGCTCGCGCAGAATGCGCTCGGGGTTGGTCCCTAATGTCTCCGCAAGGCTTGCCATTCCCCTCCAGTCGAGATCGGCGATCTGGCGAAAGCTCAAAAAGCCCATGGCTCGCAGATTTTCAGAGAATTTGGCGCCGATTCCCTGAATCCGCTGAAGATCGTCTTCCACCTCAGGCAGCGCCTGTATCTCGTCGGCGACGTTCGGCGACGCAGCCTCCGGGGCAATTTCAACACGATTACGGCCCGCTCGCTTCGCCGAATAGAGAGCGCGATCGGCCGCCTCGATCGCCCCTTCGGGCTCCGATGAATGATCCGGAAGACACGCCACGCCGCCACTGACCGAAACGAGCCCCAGGGGTTGTTTTTCCATGAAAGGAAACGGGAACTCCGCAATCCGTTTACGGATCTCATTCGCCACCAGCAACGCCTCATGCGGCCCACGGCCGGGCAGGAGCAGCAAGAACTCCTCCCCACCCCAGCGGCCAAAGGCGTCGTCGGCTCGCACCCTCTCCGCCACCAGCCGTGAGACCAGCCGTAGACAGTCGTCGCCCGCCAGATGTCCGTTCGTGTCGTTGTAGTTCTTGAAGTTGTCGATGTCGAACAAGAATATCGACAGCGGCCGTCCATTCTGCCTGGCATCGCCGGTGAACTTGCTCAGGAGTTGGGTCAGGGCTCCCTTGTTGAGAACGCCGGTCAGCGCGTCCAGATCGGCCTCGGAGCGTACACGGTTGATGGTCGTTGAACTCTTGTAGGTCTGGGCGGCGGCACTGGCGATGAACTGAAGAAGCCGAGTCGCCAAGGGGGGCCTGCGCTTCGCTCCCGAGACCGTGAGGACGCCAATCGCTTCGCTGCCCATCCTCATCGGCACAGCCAGGTCGGGACGAAACCCGCGAAACTCGACCGGTGCCTCCGGAGCCGGCTGCCGCTCGAGAATCGTTCCGCGAGTCGCTGTCCGGCTCAACGGCCCAGTGCCGATTTCCATGACCGTACCTTGACGCACCTGGCTGCCGATGACGGCGGCGGCAATCAATTGTTGCTCACGCTCGCTGTCGGCGACCGCCGGCCGCCGCTGAATGAGAACCAGCGCCTCCTCGGGCGCAAAAAGCTCCACCATGAACTCGAGCGCGATCGCGGGGATCTCGCGCAGACTAGCCACCGTATGCAGACGCTCGACGTACTCGAGCGTCAGGCGACAAAGCCTGTCGAGATCGAGGCGCTCGTGCTCGAGCACCTTGACACGGTCGCGCAGAGCGAGGGTCGGGTCGTCGCCAATCCGGGCTGTGCGCGGCTTGGAGCCAAACAGACCAACGACCACGAAAATGGCCGTTACAGGAAGAGCGAATTCGAGAGTCTGTACTAGCTCGTGCATCTGTGCCGTCGGACTACACCAACAGAGGGCGGTGCAGGGTCGCCTCGCACAGTCTAGACGGCCGCCCAGCGCGCGGCTGTGGAATGGCTCTCAGCGCGGAGCCACGGCCAGCGTTTATGCTCGGGTGAGGTCGCTCGACGAGATCCCCTCACCGACCTGCCGACCCGGCACTTCTTCCTCGAGATGCTGGACCAGCAAATCGCCTCGGCAGAGCGGTATGGATACCTGACCGGGGTGGCGCTCTTCGACGTCGATGGCCTGCGGGCGTTCAATGACGCGTTTGGGCTCGACGGGGGGACCAGATCCTGAACCGACTTGCCCTGCGTCTGGCCGCCGACCTGCGGGACTCGGGCTTCCTCGCCCACCTGGAAGTGGAAGGTGTTCCGGGCAACTCGACACGAACATCGCGCGGATGACCCTGTCGTTGGCCGCGAGCCTGGGTCTCGCAATCGTCGCCGAAGGTGTCGAAACGCCCGCGCAGCTGCGCTATCTCCGCGAGCAGGGATGCCCGGTGGCACAGGGTTATCTTCTCGGCCGACCGGCGCCGATCGACGATCTCGAAACCATAGTCGCCAGCGGAGGCGTGGATCTGGAGGCTCTCGCTCTCCCCGTCTAGAACAACCCCAAGCAGAAGTTTAGACAGCCGCGATGTAACGCATACAATAGGCCACCGTGGGCGCAGCCAAGCGAGAGCGTAAGAAGAAGGGCGAGGCCCACGTGTCATCGCAGGAAAAAGGGTACACATCCCGAATTCGCGACGCCGTCTCCCGGGTCGTCGACGGCCTGCCACCCGACGCCCCGCTCGACATCGCTCGAGCCGCGCGCCGACAGCTCACCAAGAAGGAGAGCAAGAGGGTCGTCAAGAGCGCTCTCGAGCGCCACTTCGCCAAGGCGGAGCTCATCCCCTACCAGGCGGAGCTCATCAAGATGCTCAAGCACCTCGAGACCACCCGCAAGAAGATCATCATCCTCTTCGACGGACGAGATGCCTCGGGAAAGGGCGGCACCATCCGCAGGGTGGCGCGGTACCTGAACGAAAAACACTACCGGGCCGTGGCTCTGGGCAAGCCCACCGACCAGCAGAAGACCGAGCTTCACATGAAGCGGTACATCGAACAATTTCCCCACGCCGGCGAATTGGTTTTGTTCGACCGTAGCTGGTACAACCGGGCCTTGGTGGAACCGGTGATGGGTTTTTGCTCGCCAAGCCAGTACCGCGAGTTCATGCGGCGAGTGGTCGGCTACGAGGAGCGTCTTCTGGCCGACGGCACGACCAGCTTGATCAAGCTCTACTTCTCGGTTTCGAAGGACGAGCAGGCACGTCGGTTCGAACGTCGCCGCAACGACCCTCTCAGACAGTGGAAACTGAGCGAGGTCGATCTCCAGGCCCAAGCCCTTTGGGACGAGTTCACCGAGAAGAAGTTCCGACTCCTACAAAAGACCCATACCCCGGCAACCCCCTGGTACATCGTTCGCTCGGACGATAAACACCTGGCGCGTCGCGAGACTCTGAAACTGATCTTGAAGCTCACTTCCTATCGTGGCCGCAGCCGCAGCCTCGACTTCGAGCCCGATCCGAGCATCGTGATCCCGGGTGACCGCGAGCTCAAGCTGATGAAGGCCCAACGCAAGAAACACGGTCGTTTCTTGTACTAGTACATTCTCTGGCGAAGAAGTAAGGTTCACAATTGCTCGAAGCTCTCGATCTCTCCCGCACGCTCACCAAGGAGAAGTACCGGAAGCAGCTGCCTCAGATGCAGCGCCGCCTACACCGACTGCAGCGCGCCTGCTGGGAGGCCAAGGTGGCGACGATTGTCGTTCTCGAAGGCTGGGACGCCGCCGGCAAGGGCACCGCCATCGGCAAGCTCACTCAGCGACTGGAACCGCGCGGCTTCTCGCTCCACGCCATCCGCGAGCCGCGTACGTCCGAGACCCATATGCCCTGGATGTGGCGTTTCTGGAACAAGGTCCCCAACTGGGGGGAGATCGCCATCTTCGACCGCTCCTGGTACGGCAGGGTCATGGTGGAACGCGTGGAGGGGCTGGTCAGCAAGAAACAGTGGCGCGAGGCGTACGGCGACATCGTCTCGTTCGAACGCGCCCTCTCCGACGATCGCTACCTGGTCGTCAAGTTCTTCCTCCACATCTCGAAGCAGGAGCAGAAGAAGCGCTTTCGCAAACTCGAAAGCGACCCGACGACGAGTTGGCAGGTCGAAACCGAAGACTGGGAGCACCACCGGAAATACAAGAAGTATCTGGTCGCCGTCGAAGAAATGCTCGAGCGAACCGAAAGCGAATGGGGGCCATGGACCCTGGTCGAGGCGACCGATCGTCGCTGGACACGGGCGCGGATCTTCGGCACGCTGATTCGCCGCATCGAGGAGGGTTTGGTGAGGCATGGCTGCGAGGTTCCGGAGATCGAGTCCTGGGAGGGGGCGGACGAGAACGGCGACGAGGACGACTGAGAAATGCTCTCCACGGTAGACCTCGACAAGACACTCGATCGGGACGAGTACAAGAAGCGTTTGCTGGCGTGCCAGCTCCGCTTGCGTCAGCTCGCCTTCGAGCTTTACCAGCAGCGGCGCTCGCTGGTCGTGGTGGCCGAGGGCTGGGACGCTGCTGGTAAGGGTGGCGCCTTGCGCCGCGCCACCGAGAAGATCGACCCACGCGGTTACCAGGTCTTCGCCATCGCCGCGCCGGCCGGCGAAGACAAGACCCACCACTATCTCTGGAGATTCTGGCGTCGGCTCGAGGCACCAGGGGAGAAGCAGATCCTGATCTTCGACCGCTCCTGGTACGGACGCGTGCTGGTGGAGCGTGTAGAAAGCTTTGCCAAAGAGGAGGAGTGGAAGCGCGCCTACCGCGAGATCAACGAATTCGAGCGTCAGCTCACCGATCACGGCATGATTCTGGTCAAGTTGTGGTTTCACATCAGCAAGGACGAACAGCTGCGGCGCTTCGAGGCACGTAAAACCACCCCACACAAGACCTGGAAGCTCACCGACGAAGACTGGCGAAACCGCGACAAGTGGGACGCCTACGAGGAGGCCGTTCGCGACATGCTGCGAAAGACCTCGACGCTGACAGCACCATGGACCGTTGTCGAGGGCAACAACAAGCTGTGGGCGCGGATCAAGACACAGGACACCCTGATCGAGGCGCTGGACGCGGCCCTGGAGGCTCCCCTAGCGCGCCGGAAGGGCAAGAAGAAATAGCTCGGACCGGGCCGCTCAGTCCACAGGAAGCGGCCGATGCGTCAGGGCTCGTTTGCCGGGCCCATACTCGCCCACAATCTGGCCCGAGCCTTCGAGAAGCCAACGCGTCGTGAGCAGCCCCTCGACACCGACCGGGCCGCGCGCGTGGATACGGCCCGTCGAGATCCCCACCTCGGCGCCCAGCCCGTAGCGGAATCCGTCGGCGAAGCGCGTCGAGGCGTTGGCGAAAACCGAAGCGGAATCTACGTTGTTCAAGAACCGGCGTTGGGCCTCGGGATCAGCGGCGACGATGGCGTCGGTGTGGGCGCTCCCGTAGTGGTGGATGTGGTCGATCGCCTCGTCGAGGTCGCCAACCGTCCGTATGGCGAGAATCAGTGCACCGTACTCCCTCCCCCAGTCGTCCTCGGCGACCGCGACGGCCTGAGGGCAAAATGCCCGGGCTTCCCGGTCCGCACGCAGCTCGACGCCAGCCTCGGTGAGGATGCGGGCGACCGGGCCGAAGCGCGGCAAAAAGTCACGGTGCACCAGCAGCGTCTCGACAGCGTTGCACGCCGATGGATAGTCGCACTTCGAATCGACCGCCAACCGGACGGCCGTCTCAAGATCGGCGCTCGAGTCGAGATAGAGATGGCAGACGCCGTCCGCGTGACCCAGGACCGGAATCTTCGTCGCCGCCTGGATCGCCCGGACCAGTTCGTTCGAGCCTCGTGGAATGACCAGATCGATTAGTCGATCGTGTTCAAGAAGGGCTTGCGCCGCGCGCCGGTCTTCGACCTCCTGTACGGCGTCGGCATCGAGACCCTCGGCCGCCACGGCGTCTCGCAGGCAACCGATCAGCGCCCGGTTGGATCGTAGCGCCTCGGCCCCACCCTTGAGTAGAACGCTGTTGCCACTGCGTAGCGCCAGCGAGCCGATCTGGATGACTGCGTCGGGCCGGCTCTCGAAAATGATCAGCAGCACACCGATCGGGCTGCGAACCTGGCTGAGGACCAAATTCTCGTCGAGCTCGGTCTTTCGAACCTCGCGTCCGAGGAGGTCGCGATCTTGGGCGAGCTTGTCGACACCCTCAATCAGGGTGGTGAGCTTGGAGTCTGACAGCTCCAATCTTCCGAGAAGCGGCGCGGCGACACCATCCGCCTCGGCCTGCTCCAGATCCCGCCGATTCTCGTCGACCAGCGCTCCGCGGCGCTCGGCGAGAAGGGTCGAAAGACGCTCCAGCACGCGATCGCGGGTCGCCGGAGGCACGCTGCCGAGCCTCCGTTGCGCCCGGCGCGCGGCCTCGGCCATCTTCAGAGATCGATCCGACATCGTATTCACCCTTCCAACACCATGTGATCCCGATGCACCAGCGCGTGGTGGTTGCGGATGCCCTCGGGTGGACTTCCACTGCACCAGTCGCGTGCACTCTCGGCATCGCAGTACACCATGCCGCGGCCGACACGGCGGCCGTCGGGACGAAGGAGATCGACGACGTCGCCTGGACCAAAATCCCCCTCGACGCGTCGAACGCCGGCAGCGAGGAGCGAGGCCCCGCGCTTCTCCAGGGCTTCAACCGCGCCCGCGTCGAGCTCGAGCCGACCACGCGATCTGGCGGCAAACGCTATCCATCTGCGTTTTGCGGCCAACTCACCGCGGGCGGGAAACCACGTGCCGGTCTCCTCGCCGGTAAGCACCGAGGCCAAGGCGCCCGGTTCGAAACCCGAAGCGATCACCGCCTGGCAACCGCTGCGGGCAACCACGTGGGCAGCCTCCACCTTGCTCTTCATCCCTCCGCGCCCCATCTCCGATCCCCTGGCTCCCGCCAGCTCCATCCCGGCTCCCGGGACCTCGATCCTGGACAGCAAGCGAGCTTCCGGGTGGGCTCGCGGATCGCGGTCGAAGACCCCTTGGACATCGGTCAATAGGACCAGCAAATCGGCACCCAGCTTGGTCGCCACCAGCGCCGAGAGCCGGTCGTTGTCGCCAAAGATCGCCTGCGCCTCGTTCTCAACAAACGCCAGCTCTTCGGTCGACACCGCATCGTTCTCGTTGATCACCGGAATCACGCCGTGGCGCAGAAGCGTCATCAACGTGCCGCGGAGGTTCAGGTAACGTACGCGGTCATCGAAATCGCCCTGGGTCAGAAGAACCTGGCCACAGGTGTGGCCGTGGTGCGAGAGACCCTCTTCCCAGAGGCCCATCAACCGGGTCTGTCCGACAGCAGCACACGCTTGCCGTTCCTCGAGGTCGATCGGAACGTCGTCGAACCCCAAGGTGGCCGTTCCCAGGCCGACGGCGCCCGAACTGACGATCAGGACCTCGCGACCTCGCGCGCGAAGAGCCGCCACCACGGCCGCAACATCGATGAGTTGCGACGGCTGAACCCGCCCGCTGTCGTCGGCGATCACGCGAGTCCCCACCTTGATCACGACGCGCTTTGCCTGCGCCACCGCGAACCGGGCCGGTTTCACGTCACCCATGCTGCGAGACTAACGCCAAAACCGGTCTCCAGGGCGGGCGCTCGACGACCGCCGCGGGCGCGACAGCTAGTCTCTGGTCCCGGTCTCCCCTGGCCCCCAGGCAGAGTGACATAGAAGGCCTCGCCGCTAGAGTGCGGCGACGATCCTCCACACCTGGGCAACGAGGAAACAGGTCGCAAGACCCATCGCCACCGGCAGGAGCGCGGAGATCGTGGTCCACTTGGCACTCCGGGTCTCCTTCCAGATCGTGTAGATAGTGGTCGAGCAGGGGTTGTGGATGAGGCTGAAAAGCATCAGATTGACGGCCATCAAGAGGGTCCAGCCATCGCGACGGAGCAGCTCCCCGGTCGCCGCCTCCGAGTCGAGCTCGAACATGACGCCGGCTCCGGCGCCCAATCGATCAGCGCCCAGGACCAGAACGGTCAGCATCAGAATCGTCGGGATGACGATCTCGTTGGCCGGGATGGCAATGATGTAGGCAAGAAGAATCAGTCCTGACAGACCCAGAAGGAATCCGAACGGATGGAGGGCAAGGATGATCCAATGAGCCAGGCTCGAGCCGCTCACGGTGATGTTGGAAATCAGCCAGATCACCGCTCCTGCGGGCAGCGCAAAGATCACTGCCCGCCACAGCACGATTAAGGTGCGATCGATGATCGAGCTGTAGAGGGTACGTAAAATCCGCGGTGGCCGGTACGGCGGCAACTCGAGGTCGAAGGTCGAGACTTCGCCCCGCAGGATGGTG
>JAOTZA010000356.1 GCA_029861655.1 Acidobacteriota bacterium
CATCGGCAACGGGCGGCGTACCCGATTCGGTCGACACGGAGGTCGACCGCTACATTGGCAACGGGCGGCCTATCCGATTCGGTCGACACGGAGGTCGACCGCTACATCGGGGAAACCGAACGACGCCGCGTTTCGCTGTGTAGCGGTCGAGCCATCGGCGATGGCCTCGACCGTTGGTCGACCGCTACATTGGCAACGGGCGGCGTACCCGAGTCGGTCGACACGGTGGTCGACCGCTACATCGGCAACGGGCGGCCACCCTCTACGGAACGCCCCAGGTGACGAAACCAGACTCCTCGGGGGCGCCGGCGCTCGAGGTCATAGACCAGTGCGCGCCGTCGAACCCTTCGCGGTCGAAACCAAGGGGTCCCGCCCCGCCCTCGTCGCCGTGCTCGAGTTTGACCCTCACCTCTCCGGCCAGCGGGTCAGTCGGCGGAAGAAACTGCACCAACGCCTCGACACAGGCACAGGCCTCGCGACGATACTCGCCGATTACCGGCCGCAGCTTGTCGCTTTCGCCTGAGTCGATCATCCTCCGCAAGTCGCCGACAACCTTCCGCGTCAGATCCAACCAACGCTCGATGATCGCGGAATAGAAGCCTTCTTTCGGACTTCCAGCCACCAGAAGACGTTCGTCGACCGCCCGCAGCAACCCATACAGGTCTTTGAGACTCTCGGTGCAATGACGCAGAGTCTCGTCGGTCAAATTGGACCACAAGACCGGGCGCTCGAGGAAACACACACGCAAGGCTTGACGCACTGTCTCGGGGCAATCCGAGAGCGTCCGGAGGGTCGAGTACGAGATCGGTTCGAGGTCGAAGTCTCCGAGGTGGAGGGCAAAGGCCTGTGCCTCGGAGTCGGGGCCGGAAGCTCTTTCTAATACCCCCCGGTAGTCAAGGTGGCTCACCATCACTCCTCCTCGAGTCTCTCCCCCCGAGTCTCCGTCAAACGTTCCTTAACATCAGGTCCAACGACGCAAAACACCCCTCCGGGTGGGACTTCCCGAAATCGGGCCGCGAGCAAACAAGCCAAAAGACCTCTCTGCCTCCCGGGGTAGGCGCAATCTCCCATCTATCCGGGTATTTTGGCGTGCCATCGAGTGCGGTCATCATCAGTGGCGGCCTTTTTTCCGCCTGTTTGGGCTCGGAGTTTCGCCGCAGGACGCACCGTTGATCGAAATTCGTATCCACGGACGCGGTGGCCAGGGTGGAGTGACCCTGGCGAAGATCATCGCGACGACCCGTTTTCTTCAGGGAGACTCGGTCCAGGCCTTTGGTCTGTACGCCGCCGAGCGCTCGGGAGCACCGCTCCAAGCCTTTTGTCGCTACGATTCCAAACCGATCACCAACCGCAATCTGATCTATGAGCCCGATCATGTGATCGTGCTCGACCCGACCCTGGTGGGTCCGGGAATCGCATCAGGACTCGAGTCCGGCGGTTGGATCCTCATCAACACACCCCAGGAGCCAGCCGCCTTCGCGCACGATTTCGAGCGCCATGGGCTCGCCACCGTCGACGCCACCCAACTGGCGCGCCGGCACGAGCTCGGTACCCGTAGCGTGCCCATCGTCAACACGGCTCTGGCCGGCGCCGTGGGCCGGATGCTGGGCTTTCCACTCGAACACGTTCACGCCGCCCTCGAGCATCTCGGCTTCGGCGGCGGTAATCTCGCGGCGGCCAGCGAAGCCTTCGAGTGCGTCGACCTGTTGAAGACGACCGGTTCGCCGACGGTTGCGACGAGCGAAACGGCCGCCCTTTCGAGAGAACGCTCTCCGAGCTTTATCGATGGCGCGGGCGGCGCCCTGCCCGGGATCAAGACCGGGCTGTGGGCGACCCAGAGGCCCCAGCGTCAGCAGATGGTGCCGCCGTGCAACCACGTCTGCCCAGCCGGTAACGATGTCCAGGGATTTCTTGCCGCCCTGGCGCGCGACGAGGTGGACGAGGCGCTTGCCATCCTGTTGAGAACGACACCGCTGCCTGCGGTCTGCGGCCGGGTGTGCCCCGCTCCGTGTATGGACAACTGCAACCGGATCGGGCTCGACGGGGCGGTCAATGTGAGGCAGTTGGAACGCTTCGCCGGCGACCACGGCACGGCAACGGTCGAACGCTCTTCCAAGCGTCACGAGACCATCACCATCATCGGCTCCGGTCCCGCGGGTCTGACCGCCGCATACCATCTGGCAAGGCTGGGCTACCAGGTCACGGTCTTCGAAGCGGCTAGCGAGATCGGCGGGCTCCTACGCGGTGGCATCCCCGAATTCCGGCTCCCGGACGAAGTGCTCGATCGCGAGATCGCACGAGTCAAAGACCTCGGCGTCGCTTTTGAAACCTCCCAACCCGTTCGTCGCAATGGTCTCTTCGCCTTGGCCCAGAGTCAGGACGCCGTCTTGGTGGCCACCGGGCTTCAGGAGCTCTCGAGCCTTCGCTTGGGCGCGTCTGACGCGGACTGGATCGATCAAGGCATCGAGTTTCTCGCCCGCTCGCACCGAGGGAAGGTCAGGGTGGACAGCGAGTCGGTCGTGATCATCGGCGGTGGCAACACCGCCATCGACGCGGCGCGCTCGGCGCTCCGGCTGGGAGCAGCAAAGGTACGGATTCTCTACCGCCGGACCCGCGACGAGATGCCGGCGATTCCCGAAGAGATCGAAGAAGCCCTCGCGGAGGGCGTTGAGATCGAGTTCCTCACCCAACCGATATCGGTCGCCGGCAATGGCTCGCAAGCGAGCGTGCACCCGTCAGCCAAGATCACCTGTCGGCGGATGGAGCTCGGCGAGCCCGACGACTCGGGTCGGCGTTCGCCGGTCGAGATCCCCGGCTCCGATTTCGATGTGTGGTGCCACCGCATGATCCTGGCGCTCGGTCAGTCGCCAGATCTGACCGTCTTCCCCGAGGGAACCGAGGTGCGCGACAACGGACAGCTCCTCGGTCTGCTCGAGAAACCCGTGTTCGCCATTGGCGACCTGGCGACGCGAGATGGCACGGTCGCCGGCGCCATCGGCAGCGGTCGCCGCTCGGCCCATCACATCCACGAAACGCTCTCGGGCGAGCTTCTGGGTTCGACGGCGCAGCAGGAGGCTGCGTCCCGGCGCGGACGGGTCGACGTATGGCGCGACGAAGTGATCCACCCCGAAGCCATGAAGCTCCACCTTTTCGAACGCCGCCGCGCCACCACGGGTGTCGAGATCGATGCCGCGGAGCGACGCATGAGCTTTGACGAAGTGCACGTCGGGCTCGACAATGCAAGCGAAGCCAAACGCTGTCTCTCGTGCGGAGTCTGCAACGAGTGCGACGCCTGTGTCACCTATTGCCCGGAAGGCGTACTAAAAAGAGTCGGACACGACTACGTCTTTGACTCCTCGTTTTGCAAGGGCTGCGCCGTCTGCGCCA
>JAOTZA010000065.1 GCA_029861655.1 Acidobacteriota bacterium
GCGGGTGACGATCGTTCCGCTCAAGGCTCTGGGGGTTCCCGAGCCGCGGCCGGCACCGCCCAAGAAACCCGCGCCCAAGAAACCGGAGGTCAAAGCCGAGCCCGAGAAGAAAGAAAGCGAACCCACCAGCGACCTCCCGAGCCCGGAGGCCGCCAAAGCATCTCGTCAACCCGAGCCGTCTGCTCGAGAACGGACGCCAGTCGAGCCGACGGCCCCACCGGAAACGGAGCTCTCCCAGCGTCTCGGAGGGCCGGATGGCTCCTCGCTCGGGACGACGCCTTTTGGGGCACAGGCCGGAGTGGACGATCCGGACTTCCGCTACGACTACTACATCGAACAGATGCTGGTCATCATCGGCGGCAAATGGCTGCGCCCGTCGGTCAGCGGTGTCGAGGTCATCGTGCATTTCCGTATCGCCCGCGACGGCCGGCTGGACGAGATCGAGATCACCCGGCCCTCGGGTTCGGCGTCCTTCGATATTGCCGGGCTGAGAGCGGTCGAGCTGTCGTCTCCATTGCCGCCGCTCCCCGCCAGCTACCCTCACCCCTCCCTCGGTGTGAGTCTGTTGATCCGCTAACGAGGTAGATTGTGAGACAGGCGATGATCAAGAGATGGACGGTGGCAGCACAGACCCTGCAGCACGCGCTGGCGTCCGGTTTGGCTCTCTCGACGGTGTGGGTCTCGACGCAGATCCCCGCGGCCGCTGCACCCCAGGACCAGGACGAACCGGCCCAGGACATTACCGTGGTACTGGAACAGGGACAGCAAAGAGCCAGGTTTCGGATCGCCGTACCCGACCCCGACACCTCTGCTGCCGCACCCCGCACCTCGGTGGCCTCGTTGGATCTGACCACCGTGCTGCGGCAAGACCTGGAGGCGAGCGGCGTCTTCTCGGTACAGGGCCCCGAGCAACTGTCGGTGCTTTCGTTGACCGGTGATCGGCTTCGCGACGCCCCGCTCTACCAGTCACTTGGCAACGAGCTCCTTCTCGAATCGGCGGTGCGAGAAGAGAAGGGGTTGCTTGTCCTCGAGGGTCGGATCTTTCAGCTTTCGGGTGGCGAGACCATTTTGGGGAAACGCTACCGCGGCGGGTACGAGCTCAGCAGGCGGATGGCTCACACCTTCGCCGACGAGATCGTGCGGTACTTCACCGGGCGTCGCGGTGTGGCCCTAACCGCAATCGCCTTCCACTCGGATCGTGACGGCCTGACCCGGGGAGGAGACCCGCGTCGCGAGGTCTATCTGATGGACTACGACGGCTGGAACCAGCGCGCGGTCACCGCCCACGAGTCGATGTCGATGTCGCCAGCTTGGAGCCCGGGAAGCGACGCCATCGCCTATGTGACCTATGTCGAAAACGAGCTTGTTTCGATCTATTCGGTGGATGTTCGTACGGGCGCCAAGACCCCTGTCGTACGAAGTGGGGGCTTTAACAGCTCGCCGGCGTTCTCGCCCGATGGCCGCAAGATCGCCTTCGCCCGCACCGTCGGTGGAGGCAACACCGAGATCTTTGTCAGCCATCGAGACGGATCCAATCTGGTGCGGCTGACCAACGCCAACGGAATCGACACCAACCCCGCCTGGAGCCCTACCGGGCGTGAGATCGCTTTTACGTCCGGGCGGTCGGGCCGACCTCAGATCTATGTGATGGGGGCCGAAGGCACCGATCTACGCCGCGCCACCTTTACGGGCGACTACAACGACGGCGCCGAATGGAGCCCTGACGGAGCGCGCATCGTCCATTCCTCGCGCCGCTCGAGCGGCACCAGTTTCGATCTCGCGCTCACCGATCTGACGACCAACGAGACCCGGCTGCTGACCGCTGGGGTCGCGGGCAGTCACGAGTCCCCGAGCTTCTCGCCGGACGGCCGCAGGATCGCCTATCAAACCACCCGGAGTTCCCGGACGGGAACCGACACCCAGATCTATGTCGTCGAACTGGCCGGAGGCGGGCACCGGCAACTGACCCGCCAGGGCCACAACTGGGCGCCGGATTGGTCCGGATATCTCGAATAGACTCGAATAAGTTCCGAGATCTGTTGAAGAAAAGTGTTGAACGTAAGGAAACCCTCCTGCTACAGTAGGCCTTGTTTGAGATTGGGCCGATTGCATTCGGCCGGGTGGACCGGTACGGACAAGTGGGAATGAAGGAGACACCGATGAATCGTAAGTGGATCGCATTGGCCTCTACATGGATCGCAGCCCTGCTCTTGGTCGTCGGGTGCAGCGGTGGGAAACAGCCTGAGCCGGCTCCGATCGTGGAAGAGCCCGAACCCGTCGTCGCGCCTGTTGTGGTCAAACCACCCCCTGCTCCGCCCGTGATGGACGACGAAAAGCCCTTATGGGACGAGGATGTGGAGGCTTTCAACGACGCAACCCGTGATCCGTCTCACGCTCTGTACGGTCTTATCGGAGACGTCTATTTCGAATTCGACAAATACGAGCTGAAGCCAGAGGCTCGCGAGCGTTTGGCCAAGAACGCCCGGTTCATGCGCGAGCACCCCCGGAAGGTCTTTCGCCTCGAAGGGCATTGCGACGAGCGTGGCACCAACGAGTACAACCTCGCGCTGGGCGAGCGCAGAGCCAACGCCGCGCGCTCCTACCTGCTGTCGTTGGGTGTGCCCGCTGCACAGATGCGGACCATCAGCTATGGCGAAGAACGACCGACCTGCATGACCCACGCCGAGAGCTGCTGGTCGCAGAATCGGCGAGCCGCGTTCTATCTGGCGTCCGAGCTGGGCTAGTCTCAGAGGGCATCGTTTGTTTCGACGGTCTCTCATCCCCGCTTTGATTGTCGCGGCCGTGCTGGCTGCGGGCTGCGTTTCGTCGACCGATATCGAGGGGCTGCAAGCGCAGCTCGGGGACGTGCAGAGACAGCTCCTCCAGCTCCAGCAGCAGACTTCGAGCAAGGACGAGGTGGCCGATCTGCGTGACGAGGTGTCGACCCGCACCCAGGCGCTCATCAAGTCGGAGGCCGACATGATGGTCGGCCTGGAACAACTCGCCACCCAGATCGAACAGCTCCAGGCGAGCCTCGGCGACACCAACTACCGGCTCACCCAACTCTCGCAGCAGATCACCGCCACCAACCAGGAGCTTCAGGCAGTGAGAAGCTCGCTCGGTGGCGCGCTCGCCAACCCGGGGCGGGCGCAGAGCCCGGTGGTCAAGCCGCCCGAAGATCCGAGGGCGCTTTACCAGGCCGCTTATAACGACTACCTGGGGGGCCGGTACGATCTTGCCATTCTAGGATTCAGGCGCTATCTCGAGGCCTTCCCGGGGACCGATCTCTCAGATAACGCCACCTACTGGATCGGTGAGTGCTACTTCAGCCAACGCAAATATGCGCAGGCGATTCAGGAGTTCGACGCCATCGTCACCAACTTCCAGCGCAGTGACAAGAAGGCGAGCGCCTTGCTGCGAAAAGGTTTTGCCTACCTCGAGATGAACCAGCGCAACCAGGGCATTGTCCAGCTGCAAAGCGTTATCCGGCAGTACCCGCAGACCGACGAGGCCGATCTGGCCCGCCAGCGGCTCGATAGTCTCGGAGTTGACCCCAGCTAGTCCGCGACGCCGACTGGCTATATACTCCCCCGGCTCCGCTCCGTCCGATCTCCGGGCGGGATTTACTCTAAAGCACCCCTCAAAAGCATTTGGAAGGAACTCGAATGGCTAACAGCAAGTCCGCCGAAAAGCGGGTTCGTCAGGACACGGTCCGGCGCGAGCGCAATCGCTCCGGTAAATCGGTGATGCGTACCTCGATCAAGAAACTGCGCACCACGATCGAGGCAGGCGATGCCGCGAAGGCAAGGGAACAGCTTCCTGAAACTTTGCGTCTGGTTGACATGACCGCGCAAAAGGGAGGCATTCACGCCAACGCAGCCGCCCGCACCAAGTCCCGCTTGACCTGCGCGGTTCAGAATCTTTCGTAAGCTCAGGCTAGAAGCCTTCGAGGATGTCGATCACGATCGACTCGGCGAACTTGTCCGCTACCTCTTCGATCGCCTGGTCTTCCCGGCTGAAGAACTCGATCTCCGAGATATCCGCTTCGTAGGTCTCCCGGAACTGGTAGTTGGTCTGCTTCCAGAGGATTTCGTCCTCGTCACCGGCGCGGCGAAACTCCATCTGTCCGCCGATGTAGACCTCATACTCGCGCGCCCTGCCCTGGGCCCCAAACGCCACGGGGCGGACCCGGAACAGGGTCACTGTGCCGCTTAGAATCGCGTCGGCCTCGCCACTTGTCGAGACGACGCGAAACCTCTGCCGCTTGACAAACTCGCTGGCGATAGCCTGGCTGAGAATCTGATCTACCTGGGTTCTGGTGGTCTGGTTCCCGAGGGTTTGAACATAGATGTTCCGAATGTCCTCCGGCAGCGAGCTGCTGCGGCCCACGAGCGCGTAGCCGCACCCGGCAAGCGACAGAGTGGAGAGCAACAGAACCGAGGCCTGAAAACCCGTGACGAGCCTCAGCAAGTTCCGCCGGTGCCTGCCGCTACTCTCGGGACCTTTCGTTCTGGTTGCGGTTCCGTCGGTCATCATTCGGGTCTCCTCGTCACCAGGTTCACCAGCCGTCCGGGAATGAGCACCGTCTTGGCCACGTCTCGCCCGGCGAGGTGTTGCTTGACTTTGTCGGTCTCGAGCACGAGTTTCTTGACGGCTTCTTCAGACTCGTCGGAGTCCACTTCGATCCGATCCCGGAGTTTACCGTCGATCTGAATCACCAGGGTGAGTCGGTCACGCGCGAGCTTGGACTCGTCGTGCTGGGGCCAATCCGTATCCAGCAGCATGTCGCCGTGGCCTCGAGCCTCCCAGAGCTCCTCGCACAGGTGAGGCGCCATGGGATAGAGCAGTTTCAGGAGCGTGTCGAAGGTCTGTTCACAGACCAGCTTCGACGCCGTCTTCCCCTCGACGGCCCGAGTCAGGGAGCTCTGTAGCTCCATGAGAGCCGCAACCGCGGTGTTGAACTTGAACCTCTCGAGATCTGAGGTGACCCGCTTGATCGTCTCGTGGCACGAGCGCTCCAGTTCCTCGTCGGAGGGCCCGTGAGGCGGCACCGCGGCCAGGTTCTCCTGGATGCGGTTCACTCGATTGAGAAACCTGTAAGCGCCGAGGACGGCGTCGTCGTTCCACTCCACCTCGTCCTCGGGTGGCCCGAGAAAAAGTGTGTAGACACGTTCTGTGTCCGCCCCCATCCGTTCAATCAGGCCGTCAGGAGACACGGTGTTGCCCCGTGACTTGGACATCTTCTCCACCCTGCCGCTCGCTTCCGCGTAGTGGGTGATCATGCCCTGGTTGAATAGACGCTCGAACGGCTCCTCGACCGGTACCAGACCGAAGTCGTGAAGCACCCTGCAGACAAAGCGAGCATAGAGAAGATGCAGGATGGCGTGCTCGATACCACCGATGTACTGATCGACCGGCATCCACTGAGAAGCCAGCTCGGAGTCGAAGATACGGCTGTCGTCCTTTGCGGACAGATAGCGCAGGTAGTACCAGGAGCTATCCACAAAAGTGTCCATCGTGTCGGTTTCGCGCTTTGCGGCGGCGCCACAGGTTGGACACTCGACGTTGACGAAAGCCGCGTTGTGGCCCAGAGGATTACCCTGCCGGCCGGTCAACTCGACTTCGTACGGCAGCTCCACCGGAAGGGCTTCCTCGGGGACCGGTAACGTGCCGCAGCTGTCGCAGTAGATAACTGGAATCGGCGTGCCCCAGTAGCGCTGTCTCGAGATTAGCCAGTCGCGCAGTTTGTAGGTCACCCGAGCCCGTCCCCAACCCTCTATCTCACTCCAGGAGATGAACTTGGCGTTGGTCTCCGGCCCGGCGGTTTCGCCATCAAAGGGCGGTGCGTTACGGATGACACCCTCGTGGAGAATCGGCTCCTCGAGCGTCGTGACATCGACGTCGTCACCCTCGGGATGGTAAACGAGTCGCACCTCGAGGCCCTCCTGGCGGGCAAAGGCCAGATCGCGGGCGTCGTGAGCCGGTACCGCCATGATGGCCCCGGTGCCGTAGCCGGTGAGGACATAGTTGGCCATCCAGACCGGGATCTTCTCTCGGGTCGCCGGGTTGATGGCAAACGCACCGGTGTCGCGGCCTTCCCTCTCGACGTCCTGGCCCTCGCGTTTCACCCTTGGGGTGTTGCGGACCTTCTGAATCCAGGCCTCCAGCGCCTCCTTCTCGGGGTGCTCCTCGATCAGCTTTTCCACCAGCTCATGTTCGGGAGCCACGACCATAAAGGTAGCGCCGTGGATGGTGTCGGGCCGGGTCGTGAACACAGTGAGCTTTTCGTCCAGGCCGACGAGCTCGAAGTCGAGCTCACCACCCTCGGAGCGGCCGATCCAGTTGCGCTGCATGACGCGCACCTTCTCCGGCCAACCCGTGAGCTCGTCGAGCCCGGCCAACAGCCTCTCGGCGTAGGCGGTGATGCGCAAGAACCACTGCTCCAGATCGCGCTGCAGGACCTCGCTCTTGCAGCGATCGCAGAGCCCGTCAGACACCTGCTCGTTGGCCAGCACGGTCTGGCAGCTCGGGCACCAGTTGACAGGCGATTTCTTCTTGTAGGCCAGACCCTCCCGGAGCATCCTCACGAAGAGCCATTGATTCCAGCGGTAATAGTCGGGTTCGCAAGTGGTAACTTCCTTGGACCAGTCGTAAAGAATGCCCCAGCGCTTGAACTGCTCCTTCATCACCGCGATGTTGTTGAGAGTCCAGTCTCGGGGATGAACCTTGCGCGCGATAGCGGCATTCTCCGCCGGCAGGCCGAAGGAATCCCAACCCATGGGGTTGAGAGGTCGCTTGCCGCACATCCTCAGATACCGGAAACGGGCGTCGCCGAGGATGTAGTTGCGCCCGTGACCGACGTGTAGCCGGTCACCTGACGGATAGGGGTACATCATCAACATGTAGTACTTGTCGGCCGCCCGTCGGAGATTGACCTCAGCTCCCCTTGCCTTCTCCCAGCGGCCCTGCCACTTGCCTTCGATCTTCTTGTGGTCGTATGTGGACATAGCGGTAAATCTCAGTCTCTTCGGGTCTCTTCGGATCCTTTCGAACCGGTTTTCAGGTGAGAGTACCCGGAAACGAATGGCTCTTGAGCAGCCCGTCGAGGACGCCGTTGACAAAACGGCCGGAGTTCTCGGATCCGAACCGTTTCGCCAGTTCGATGGCTTCGTCGAGGATCACCAGTTTGGGAACGTCTGACTGGTAGGCCAGCTCATAAACCGCCAGCCGCAGGATGTTCCTATCCACCGCCGGCATCCGTTCCAACCTCCAGTTCTCGGCCTGGGCACGGACCATTTCGTCGATTTCGTCTCGGTGTTCGGAGACGCCCAGAAAAAGAGTGCGCGCGTAATCGAGTGCGCTTTGGATCGCTTTTGGCGACAGGCCAAGCCGGCCGAGCTCCTGATAGGTGTCGCTTTCACCTGCTCTCAGTGGAAGAAAACCCGCGACGACCTCCTGGTCGGTCGAGTGACCCAGCTCACCTTGATAGAGCATCTGGAGGGCCATGCTTCTCGCTGTCCTCCTCTTGCTCAAACAACCTCTCCCCGTACTAGTAAAGAACCGGCCGCGGGACAGAAGCGATTCACGTTCCCCGCCTCTTCCCGAGAAGTCGGAGTCTATCTCGAAAACGAGATTCTCTAGCAGCCCGTGGTAGCAGTTCTCATGGCCCAACGGGCCGTGGCGGGGTCGATCACATTGTTTGACTGGACGTCGGTCCGGGCAACCGGCGAAGCTCGCGCAGCTGGCGAGAAAAGACCTCCGGCTCTTCCGGGCTTACGACCACCGTGCGGTCACTCAGCTTCAGGACGACGGCCCTCGCCGGATCCGTCACAAAAGCCCTGTACTTACCGAGCTCTTTGCTTCTGAACAGGCCGCTGAACGAGTAAAGCCCGCCGTTGCCAAACAACCTGAGGGAGCGCTTCATGGCGAGTGGGTTCGGCTCGACAGATCGGAGTCCGTCGAGACCGACAGTTGTCCACCACAGGAGCCGCCGGATTCTCAAGAGCGCTCCGTCCACCTCGTAACCACGGATCGTAAACAGAACACTGGCCAGCATGATCACCAGTGGTGTTGCGACCGCAAGCCCGAGGGCCCAGGAGTCGACCGTGGATGCCGCCCGCCAGACCAGGAAAGTCACCCCGACCAGCAAGATCGTCACGCCGATCGACAATGAGGTCAGACGTCTCGACCAGGGGGCCCGGTAGCTTTTGCTCATCAGTGCGACACGGCCAGAACCGCTGGCGTTCCGTAGTGATGAAAGAGGGTAAGCGCCGGCCGGCCCGGTTCCAGAATCACCGCATACAACCGGTCGAACTCCGTCGCCTCGTGGATCGGGCGACCCGGATTGCCGCCCAGGAGTCGAACCAGCTCCGGCGTCGTATTGCTGTGGCCCGACACCAGGATCACCTGCCCCGATTGACCCAGCCTGACCGCCAACTCCTCCAGGCGACCTGGGTCGTAGAGCTCGATCTCGAGCCCCAGTCTCTCGGCTAACGGAGTCGCTGTGCTGCGGGTTCGTCGGAGATCCGAACTCAGGATCCGTTCTACGCCGGCGTCCTGGAGAACCTCCGCCAGCCGTGTGGCGCGTCGCCAGCCGGTCTCGGTGAGCGGCGGGTCTTGCGGTGCATCCGCCGGAGCAGGGCTCATCCTCTCGGCGTGTCGCACCAGATAGACAATTGTCGGTTCCTCACCCGAAACGGGACTCGCGGCGAAGGTACCAAGGCTCGCCGTAACGAGGATAAGAAGAAACGGGGTCGTACGGCTGGCGATTGACATCGGCATCCTCCCGCCGCCTATCCTCTCATTCGGACCGGGGCAGTGCGAACTCCGGAAATGTTCGGTCGACACGGAGGTCGACCGCTACAAAGACCCACGCCGGTGCGAAGATGCGCGACGGACGGAGATTCGCGGAGGCAAAGCCAACCGATCCTCTGCTCGACCGGATCCTTTCGGCGTAGCGGTCGAGCTCTGTCTCGACCGGGCCTTTTCGTTGTAGCGGTCGAGCCATTGGCGATGGTCTCGACCGGATCCTTTCGTTGTAGCGGTCGAGCTCTGTCTCGACCGGGTCGTTTCGTTGTAGCGGTGGAGCCATTGGCGATGGTCTCGACCGTCGAGGGCCCAACAGATCGCAGTACGCGGTAGGCTCCCGCCCAAGCGGGTGGCGGCTGCTTTGGATACGATCGCTAGAGTCGGCCTATCTGCTAGCCGCGGCTCGATGCGCGGCTCAATGGCGATACCGGACCACCACCCGCATAGGAAAGCGAGGGAGAACCCAATGTCGGATTCCGTTCAGAGTTTCATGGAAGAAGTGATCACAAAAAACCCCGCGGAGCCGGAGTTTCATCAAGCGGTTCGAGAGGTTGCCGAATCGGTTTGGCCGGTCATCGAAGAGCATCCGCGCTACCGTCGCGGCAAGATCCTCGAGCGCATGGTCGAACCCGAGCGTATTGTGAGCTTTCGTGTTCCGTGGGTCGACGATCAGGGGGAGATTCAGGTCAACCGCGGCTATCGTATCGAGATGAATAGCGCAATCGGCCCCTACAAAGGCGGTTTGCGACTTCACCCCAGCGTCACCCAGGGCATCCTGAAGTTCCTGGCCTTCGAGCAGGTCTTCAAAAACAGCCTGACTACGCTGCCCATGGGCGGTGGCAAGGGCGGCTCCGACTTCGACCCCAAGGCAAAAAGCGATGGCGAGGTGATGCGCTTCTGCCAGTCGTTCATGCGGGAGCTTTATCGACATATCGGCTCCAACACAGATGTCCCAGCGGGTGATATCGGCGTCGGGGGGCGCGAGCTCGGGTTTCTCTTTGGCATGTACAAGAAGCTGGCCAACGAGTTCACCGGCGTCCTCACTGGCAAGGGCATCAACTGGGGAGGATCACTCATTCGGCCGGAGGCAACCGGCTACGGCACGGTCTACTTTGTCAGCGAGATGCTGAAAACCAGAGGTGAGAGCCTCGAGGGGAAACGGATTCTGGTTTCCGGCTCGGGCAACGTCGCCCAGTTCGCCGCCGAGAAGGCCTTGGAGCTCGGCGGGAAAGTACTGACCCTGTCCGACTCGAGCGGTACGATCGTCGACGAAAAAGGGCTCGACCGCGGCAAGCTCGAGTATGTGATGGATCTAAAGAACAACCGACGGGGACGCATCAAAGAATACGCAGAGAAGTATTCGCAGGCGAGCTATCTCGAGGGAGAACGGCCGTGGTCGGTCAAGTGTGAGGTTGCGCTCCCCTGCGCCACCGAGAACGAGATTGAAGGTGGAGATGCCCAAACCCTGCTGGACAATGGCTGTATCTGTGTCGCGGAAGGCGCCAACATGCCCTCGGATCACGAGGCCATCGATCGCTACTTGGACGCCGGGATTCTGTATGGACCAGGCAAGGCCGCAAACGCCGGCGGTGTTGCGGTCTCCGGCCTGGAGATGACCCAGAACGCGATGCGACTTTCCTGGAGCCGGAAAGAAGTCGACGAACGCCTGCACATGATCATGAAGGACATTCACGCCACCTGTGTCAAGCACGGCAAAGACGGCGAGTTCGTCAACTACATCAACGGTGCGAATATCGCCGGCTTTATCAAGGTGGCGGACGCGATGCTGGATCAGGGCGTCGTGTAGACCGGTTCGGTGAGGGCACGGCGTGAGCATTGAAAGAGAAGGTCTCAAAGCTCTTCGGTTTCACGACCTGACTCCCAATCGCGTGCGTGAGGTGCTGCTGGTCGCCTCGCCCTACGATGCTTTTATTCTGGAAGAAGACGGCCTGCTTACGGAGCAGATCTTCTTCGAGTACCGGGAAGTCAGCGCCTCGAGCCCGCCCAGGTTCACCCACGTCCGGTCGGTCAGGGCGGCCTTCGCAGCACTCGAGAAGCGGCGATTCGATCTGATTCTGGTGATGGCCAGCCTTCACGGCATGGGGGTCAACGAATTCGGCCGTCGTGTCAAAGACCTGCGCCCCGGGCGACCGGTTGTCTTTCTTGCCCTCGACGACCTCGAGCTGGAGGAAGCGCAAGAGGCGATCGACCCCGAGGTCGTCGATGGAACTTTCTTGTGGCGAGGAGACGCGCAGATCCTCCTCGCGATCACCAAGAGTGTCGAAGACCGAGTGAACGTCGACCACGACGTCCGCGAGAGCAACATTCGCGTGATCATCATGATCGAGGACTCGCCGCGCTTCTACTCGGCGTTCCTGGGTCTGCTCTACAAGGAGCTCGTGAGTCAGGCCCGCTCGCTGGCCGCCGAAGGCGTCAACGAACTCCACCGGCTGATGTACATGAGAGCACGACCCAAGATCCTGCATGCCAAGTCGTACGAAGAAGGCATGGATCTGTTCAAACGCTACGAGCCCAACGTTATGGCGGTGATCAGTGACGTAGCGATCCCCCGAGATGGAGAGGTCGATCCCGCGGCGGGCGTCGAGTTCGCCAAGCACACGCGACGCAGAATACCGGAGCTGCCCGTCCTCCTTCACTCCGCAGACCCCGAGAACACCGGGATCGCCAGGACGATGAGGGCCGCGTTTGCCGACAAGAGCTCTCCGACATTGCTCGCCGAGATCCGCTCCTTCTTGACCGAGGAACTCGGGTTTGGGGACTTTGTTTTCAGGCTGCCCGACGGTCGCGAGGTCGCGCGCGCCCACGATTTGCTGGAGATGGAACAGACACTGGCCACCGTGGCCGGAGCCTCGATCACCTATCACGCCGCTCGCAATCATTTCTCGAAGTGGATGATGGCGCGGTGCGAGTTCGAGCTGGCCGACCAGCTGCGACCGCGTACCGCCTCTGACTTGGGCGGCGTCGAGGAGGCACGGGCGCATCTGATTCGGGTGCTTACCGAGGTCAGGAAGAGCTCTTACCGAGGGCACGTCGCAGATCTCAAACCCGACCGCTTCGAGGAGGACCTGATCTCGCGAACCGGTCACGGGGCCCTCGGTGGGAAGGCGCGCGGTATCGCCTTTCTGAACCGGGCTCTGAGCGAGGTCACCCTGGCCCACGATGCCGCCTTGTCGGTCGAGATCCCAAAGACCGTCGTGATCACCACCGACGTGTTCGACACCTTCTTGGATCGCGGGAACTTGAGGGGATTTGTCTCCGATTGCAAGGATGACGTAGAGCTGAAGCGCAGATTCCTCGATTCACCTTTGCCGCCAGCACTTCTCGAACACCTTCGGTTTCTGGTCACGTGCCTGGACGGTCCGCTTGCCGTGCGATCTTCGAGCCTGCTCGAGGACTCCCTTCATCAGCCCTTCGCTGGGATCTACGCAACCTTGATGATCCCCAACAGTGATCCCGACATCGAAGAGCGTCTGGCGAGCCTGGCAACCGCCATCAAATTGGTCTACGCGTCCACGTTCGAAAGGAACGCGCGCTCCTACCTGAGCTCAACCGGCCACCTCGAAGAAGAGGAGAAAATGGCCGTGATCATCCAGCCACTGGTCGGGCGCCGGCGCGGCGATCGCTTCTACCCCACTTTCTCGGGTGTCGCGCAGTCGGTCAACTACTATCCGGTGGGAGCTCAACAGGGCAAGGACGGCGTCGTTCACGTGGCGCTGGGTCTCGGGCGGCTTGTCGTCGAGGGCGGACAGGCGCTTCGCTTCAGCCCCAGAAACCCTGC
>JAOTZA010000357.1 GCA_029861655.1 Acidobacteriota bacterium
ATGGCGCGATTCGAAGCGTTCCTGTCGAATCCCCGAGTCGAGTCCGTCTCGATTACCTCGACGACCGCCGATCGTTTCTCGCGGTTGGCCAAGATGCTTCGCGACAAGGGGCGTAGGATCCCCAGCAACGATTTGTGGATCGCGGCCCAGGTTGTCGAGACGGGTGCCGATCTGCTTTCGGCGGACGTGCACTTCGCCGAGGTCGACGGCTTGGCGTGGATTCCTTTCTCGCTGAACGAAGAAGACACCGTGCGCGAGCGAGTCCGTCGGTACTACGCAGAAGTGCCCTAGGACTTCTCTCCCAGATGCCTATGCCTCGTAATACACTGCGACCGTGACGGTCCAGATCGCCTTTCTCTTCGCCCTGCTGGGGGGGATGGTCTATCTGTTCCTGACCGAGAAACTGCCGGTAGACCTGACGGCGTTTCTGGGTCTCATCATTCTGGTCTTTGGTGGCTATCTGACTCCGGGCGAGGCCTTCACCGGTTTCTCGTCGCCGGCCGTGATCACCATGCTGTCGGTCTTTATTCTTGGCGCGGCGCTTCTCGAGACCGGTGTCGCCGACATGATCGGTGGCCGCATCCACAAGATCGTCGGCAGCAGCGAAACCCGGCTGATCGTGGTGTTGATGCTGACCGCCGGTGTGTTGTCGGCCTTTATGAACAACATCGCCGCGACCGCGGTGCTGATGCCCGCCGTCGCCTCGATCGCTCAGCGAGCGCGGCTTGCACCGTCGCGCCTGTTTATGCCGCTTGCTTTTGGCGCCATTCTGGGAGGTACCACCACCCTGGTCGGCACACCGCCGAACATCCTGGCAGCGCAGATGTTGAGCGAGCGGGAGCTCGAGCCCTTCTCGCTCTTTGACTTCACGCCGGTCGGACTGTGCCTTCTTGGGGTTGGGACGATCTTCATGTTGACGATCGGCCGCAAGCTCCTCCCAGCGGGCGAGAACCGTGGTCAGGCGGCGACCGCCGAAGGCGAGCTCAGCCACGTCTATCAGCTCCAGGATCGGCTGTTCTCGATCCGGCTTCCCGCCGACTCACCGCTCGACGGTCGCAGTCTGGCGGCCACCCGTTTGGGCAACACGCTGGGCATCAAGGTCCTGGCCATCCTGCGTGACGGCCGTCGAAGGCTCGCGCCCGAGGGCGAGGCTCTACTCCGTGCCGGCGACGTTCTGTTTGTGGATGGCGCGCTCGAGGATCTCGAGAGGCTTTTGCACCTCCAGCGACTCGAGGTGGAGGCAACACGACCCGAGCAGGTGCCGGCGCCCGTGCGGGGTGTCGGGGGGGTGCGTTTCCGGCTGCTCGAGGGCTCAAAGCTCGAAGGTCGGAGTCTCCGTGAGCTGAACTTCCGGCAGAGATACGGTGTGGTGGTGATCGCGGTCAGGCGCGAGGGGCTCTTGTACCGAACCCATCTGGCGGAAGAAGTGCTCGAGCCGGCCGATGAGCTGCTGGCGATCGGCAAGCGGCAAGACTTCGAGCGGCTCGCTGGCGATCCCGATTTCGAAGTGATCGAGTTCGGCTTCGATGCCATCCGCGACTTGGGGGATCAGCTCTTTACCATCCACATCCCGGACGGCTCGCCCCTGGTGGGTGCCACCATGGAGCGCAGCCGTTTGAGCGAGCTCACCGGTCTCACGGTGGCAGGTTTGGTGCGCGGCGGTGAGACACGGTTGGTGCTGCGGCCCGGTGAGGTCCTGGAGGGTGGGGACCGCTTGCTGGTCGCGGCGGAGCCCGAGATGATCTTCAATCTCGTCGAGCTGGGAGATGTCGATCTGGAGCCCGAGGCGGTCGAGAAACCTCTCGAGACCGAGGGCGTGGGAATGGTCGAGGCGGCCGTGGCGCCGCGCTCCTCGGTTGTGGGCCGTACACTTGCCGAGCTCGACTTTCGGGGCCGCTATGGTCTCCTGGCACTGGCTCTGTGGCGCGAAGGCAGACCGGTGCACATGGACCTGACCCTCGAGGCGCTTCGCTTTGGTGATGCGCTACTCCTACACGGTGAGCGCGACAAGATCCGCAAGCTGGCGGCCGATCCCGACTTTGTCGTGCTGTCGCAAGCCGATCAGGCACCGCGGAGAACACACAAAGCAAAGTGGGCCTTTGCCTGTCTGGCGGCGATGATCATTCTCGTCGCCGGCGGTCTGCAGCCGATCCACGTCGCCGCCTTCACGGCGGCCTCGTTGGTGGTGTTGGCGGGGGCTTTGTCAATGCAGGAGGCCTACCGCGCCATCGAATGGAAGGCGATCTTTCTTGTCGCCGCGGTGCTACCGGTGGGGCTTGCGATGGAACGCACGGGTGCGGCGCAACTGCTGGCCAACAGCGTCACCAGCGTCGCCGGTCCGCTGGGCGGCTACGCCACACTTGCCGCACTGGTCGTTATGGCCAGTCTTCTCAGTCAAGGTCTGGACGGGGCTCCGGCGGTGGTGCTGATGGCCCCGGTGGTCATCCAGGCGGCCGACGGACTGAACCTGAGTCCGTACCCGATGATGATGGGGGTGAGTCTTGCGGCGTCCGCCGCCTTTATGACTCCTTTCAGCCACAAGGCCAACCTTCTGGTCATGGGTGCCGGCGGTTATCGCTCGAGTGATTACCTGAAGGTCGGGACCCCCTTGACCATCGTGCTCCTGGCGTTGATGGTCTTGTTGATCCCGATTTTCTTCCCGTTCTAGATCGATTGGTTCGGTCGACACGGAGGTCGACCGCTACATCTGGGAAGATGTCGACCGCTACAACAACTGCAGAGCCGCTCCGCGAATCTGTAGCGGTCGAGCTCTGTCTCGACCGTCTTCGGTGGACCCCCTCGCCTCGGTCGACACGGGGGTCGACCGCTACATCGGTTGGTACGGTCGACACGGCTTGGTTCGGTCGACACGGAGGTCGACCGCTACAACGGTTGGTTCGGTCGACACGGAGGTCGACCGCTACATCTGGGAAGATGTCGACCGCTACAACAACTGCAGAGCCGCTCCGCGAATTTGTAGCGGTCGAGCTCCGTCTCGACCGTCTTCGGGGGAGCCCCTCTCCTCGGTCGACATGGGGGTCGACCGGTACATCGATTGCTTCGGTCGACACGGAGGTCGACCGCTACAACGGTTGGTTCGATCGACACGGCTTGGTTCGGTCGACACGGGGGTCGACCGCTACATTCGAGAAGACGTCGACCCGCCACAACAACCGCAGAGCCGCTTGACGAATTTGTAGCGGTCGAGCTCCGTCTCGACCGTCTTCGGCGGATCCACTCGCCTCGGTCGACACGGAGGTCGACCCGACGAAATTGTAGCGGTCGAGCTCTGTCTCGACCGTCTTCGGCGGATCGATTCGCCTCGGTCGACACGGAGGTCGACCGCTACAACTCCGACCCCTACTCGGCCTC
>JAOTZA010000066.1 GCA_029861655.1 Acidobacteriota bacterium
ATGATCCCGTCGGGGTAGCCCTTGCCGTTCCACGCCTCGTGATGCCATCGGATCGCCGGGATCATTTCTCTGAGCTGGTCGATCCGGCTCATGATCTCGGCGCCGATCACGGGATGCCTCTTCATCTCCTCGTACTCTTCCGAGGTCAGAACACCGGGTTTTGTCAGCACTCTGTCGTCGACGCCTATCTTCCCAACATCGTGCATCAGCGCGCCCACCCAGACGTTGTGCTCAATGGCGCGGTTGAGCCCAAGTTGGCGCGCGATGGTGCGACTATGGGCGGCTACTCTCTCGGAGTGACCTCTCGTATATGGATCCTTGGCGTCGATCGCCGCGACAAAGGCGCGCATCGAGCCGATAAAGAGATCTTGGTTCGCCTGCGCTGCTCGTCGCAGCTGGTCCACATAACCCTCGACATGACCACTCATGCGGTTGAAGTCTCGTGCCAGGGCATCGATCTCGAAGCCCACCGGCGAGATCTCAACCCTCTTACCGAAGTTGCCTTCGGCGATCTCGTGACTCGTTTCGGTCAGCTCCCGAATCGGTCCGCTCACCTTGCGAGCCGCCAGCAGTGCCAGGAGAAGAGCCAGCCCGATCAAGACACCGGTAGCCACCACGGTCTTGAAGACCATCTCGCGAACCGCTGCAAACGACGTCGAAGCCGGCTTCTGCACAACGACTCCCCACCCCGGGTCGCCCACCGGGCTGACCCTGCCGACCATGTCGGTGGAGCGCCCATCGATCATCAAGGGATATTCTGCGGTCAGGGTAAAAGGCGACGCAGAGAATTCACGGATGAGATCTGAGGTGAGAAGTGCCTCCTCGACATCCGACCCCGCCCCCTCGGACCAGAGCATCTCGCCACCGCGCCCGACGAGAAACACACCCACGTCGCCCTGAGCCTCTTCACGGAAGAACGCCTCCATCGGTCCGAGTTCGACCACGCCCTCGACAAACACGGTCTGGTCCGAAGCCGGAAGTCCCACCGGCAACGCAAGTGCCGCCACCGGCGGTCGCTCATCTTCTCCTCGAAGAAAGCGATAAGCGACGCGGCCCTGGTGACTCGCCTCGCGAAACGCCTCGTCGAGTTCACCTATCGCGGCACCGGATGTTCTTGCGGAGATCTCCTGAGGCCCCACTCCGTCGCCGTTGAGCACCCTCACCGCAACGATGTTGGGATGTTCCGCGATCAGCCGCCGCATGACTCCATGGAGCCAAGGCTGCCTGAGTTTGGTGTCGAGATCGGACTGCGGCGGCGACGCCAGCAAATCTCCACCGACCTGACTGAGCAGATCCCGAGCCGCGATTAGATGAGCATTGAGCTCGAGCGAAAGAAACTCGGCCGAGCGCGTGAGATAGCTCTTCTCCTGGGTCTTGAGGAGCTCACGATTCTCACGGATCAGCAAGACGCTGTTTACGGTCAGCGGGATGGTCCCGGCGACGAGCACGATCAGCATCAACAGATGCTGCAGCCTGAGTTTCCTGAGGACTCCCCGCGTTGCCGGCATAGACACACCGAGACCGTGAGCTCCCACCCCGAAATAGGGCAAAAACCCCGGAATCCATTCAATTCTAGCCCTTTGGAGTGCTGGTGTCGATGAAAGACGACACTGCCAGGCGGCTAGCGCCACCACGGGCTGCTAGGGACGCCCCGGTCGATCGTCGCCCAGAAAAGTCTCCAACTCGGCCCGCACTTCGTCGAGGGGCAGATCGTCGACCAATCGCGCCTCGCCGATTCTCGCCGGCAAGACCCAAGTCACTCCATTCTCACTGACTTTCTTGTCGCGACAGATCCGCTCGACGAGGTCACCTGCCGCAAGGGGGGGTAGCGCGGGCAGACGAAGACGCTCGAGAAGGCCTCTCAACCGTCCTGCATCGGAGCGCGGCAATCCGCGGGACTCGGCGAGACGCAGGACAAAGAGTAGGCCGTATCCAACAGCTTCGCCATGCCGGAGCTCGCGGTAAGCGCAGGCCGCTTCCAATGCGTGGCCGAGAGTATGACCCAGGTTCAAGAGCTTGCGCCTTCCCTTCTCGGTCGGATCACTTTCGACGATCTCGATCTTGGCCGCGGCGGCCTGTTCGACCACCCGAGCCAAGACCGAGGCGTCGGCCCCCAGAAGACGGCCGAAGTCCCGCTCTACATCGGTTAGCAAATCGGGGTTGGCCAGTGCAGCGATCTTGATGATCTCAACCAGACCGGAGCGCAGCTCAGCAACCGGAAGCGTCTGCAGGAGCCTCGTGTCACTCACCACCACCAGCGGGTGATGAAAGGCTCCCACCGAGTTCTTGGCTTCCGGGAGATTGACTCCGGTCTTTCCTCCAATTGCCGCATCCACCTGCGCCAGCAACGTCGTCGGCGCTAGAAGAAAATCGATCCCACGCAGAAAAGTCGCCGCCGCGAAGCCCGCGAGGTCACCCACGGTGCCACCGCCAAATCCCACCACCAAACTGTCTCGTTTGCCCCCTGCCAGCGCCATGCGACGGCAAAGGTCTTCGAAAACCGAAAGCCGTTTGGCCTCTTCGCCGTCTGGAACCTCCAGAACCTCGTAGTGGCCCGCTCGCTCCAGCAAGGGCTCGAGGGCGTGCCACTGAAGCGTGGAAACCGCCGTCGATGTCACGACAAAAGCCCGCCGGCCGTCTATAAAAGGGGCCAAGTCGCCCACTTGCGCCAGCGCTCCCGCACCAACCAAGATCGGAGTCGACCCGGAAGGGTGGCGGAGCTCGAGCCGAGCCAGCGTCACTCCGATGGCTCGCTGACAGGCCCTGGAGTCACTTGGATACCCAGCTCTTCCAGTTGACCGCGATCGACCGTTGACGGCGCTTCGGTCATAAGACACGAAGCCGACGTCGTCTTGGGAAATGCGATGACGTCGCGCAACGACTCGGCGCCGGTCATCATCATGACCAGCCGATCGAGGCCCAGCGCGACCCCACCGTGGGGTGGCGCACCGTAACGCAGAGCATCGAGAAGAAAACCGAACCGCGCCCGAGCCTCCTCGGTCTCCATGCCCAGCAATTTGAAGATCCGCTCCTGAAGGGGACGCTCGTGAATCCGGATCGAACCTCCACCCAGTTCAGCGCCGTTGAGAACGATGTCATAGGCCTGCGCTCTAACCGCTCCCGGATCGCTCGCCAGCAGCGGGACATCCTCCGGAAGCGGGGCGGTAAAGGGATGATGGCAGGAAGACCATCGCTCGGCATCGCCGTCCCATTCAAAAAGCGGAAAGCGAGTCACCCACACGAACTCCTGGCTTCCTTCGCCGACCAGTCCGTGCTGCTCCGCTACGCGGCCGCGCAGTTCGCCGAGTGCCGACGTGGCGGTCGTGTCCGGAGCCGCTACGATCAGCGCCAGATCTCCCTCGCCCAGTTCCAGCCGCTCCGCCGCCCACCGCAACTCCGATTCGCTCAACGCCTCACGAACCTGGAACTCAGGGCCGTCACCACGGTTGCGCAGGGTGAGTACACCGGCGGCGCCAAGAGCCCGCGCAATATCGGCCCAACCCTCTACCGCCTTGCGACTGGCGCCGGCTGCGCCCGGCACCGAGAACGCACGAATGACTCCCCCATCTTCGACGGTGGCACGAAACCCTCGAAACCCGCTCGCGCCCAAACCCTCGGTGAGATCACGGATCTCGAGTCCAAATCGGAGATCGGGCCGGTCGCTGCCATATCGAGTCATCGCTTCGGCATAGGTCAACCTGCGAAACGGCGCTTGTGGCTCGACGCCAACGATCGGGAACACCCGCGAGAAGAGCCCTTCTACCAGTTCAAAGATCTCTTCTTCGCTGGGAAAAGACATCTCGACGTCGACCTGGGTGAACTCGGGCTGCCGATCTGCCCGCAGATCTTCGTCACGAAAACAACGAGCGATCTGGACGTACCTCTCGAGACCGCTCACCATCAGAATCTGCTTGAAAATCTGCGGCGACTGCGGCAGGGCGTAAAAGGCTCCCATCCGCTCCCGACTCGGCACCAGATAGTCGCGAGCCCCTTCGGGCGTGGATCGCGTCAGGATCGGCGTTTCGATGTGCACAAAACCGTTCTCGTGGAAGTAGTTCCGGGTCTCCAGGGTGATGCGATCACGCAGCAGGAGGTTGCGCTGGAGTTCAGCCCGGCGAAGATCGAGATAGCGGAAACGCAGGCGCGTCTCTTCGGCCACTTCATCGACCGGCGTCTCCGGGCCAAACGGTAGCGGTTCCGCGGGCGACAAGACCCGAGCCTCCTCTGCGACGACCTCTATCTCCCCGGTTTTCATCTCGCTGTTGACCGCGGCGGCGGACCTTGCCGCCACGGTGCCGGTGACTTCGATCACCCACTCGAGTCGTGCGGCCTCGAGCGCCTCGGCCGCGGCAGGATTCTCCGCCGGGCGCACAACAACTTGCACGATTCCCGAGCGGTCGCGCAGGTTGAGAAACGTCAAACCACCGTGGGGACGCCGCCGGTGCAGCCAACCGCGCAACAAAACGCGACGCCCCTCGTCTTCTTTCCTCAGATTCCCCGCGGCTTGCCGCTTCATCTCGTTCCTCTCAAACCCTCGACAAGTTCAGCGCGGCGGACAAATGACTGCTCACCGGCTTCTAAGTCTCTCAGGACCACACCGTCCTGCGAGAGTTCGTCCTCGCCCACGAGCACCACCCACCTGGTTCCCGCTCGAGCCGCGCGTTTGAGTGCCGACTTGACCGCCGAACCGGTCAGCTCCGCGACCGCAGGCACCTCGCCGGCACGAAGCTCGGCGGCCACCTCCCAAGCCGCTTCGGCGCCCAGCGGCTCGATGGGAATGACGACCACCGGCCGTGTCCCCGCGGCCTCACTTTGAAAATCCTGTGGCAGAATCTCCATCAGCCGATCCTGGCCGATGGCAAATCCGATCGCCGGCAAATCCGGACCGCCGAGCGCGGCGAGCAAGCCGTCATAGCGGCCGCCGCCTACGATCGCGTCGTGGGCGCCCAGACCGGTTGCCGAGATCTCGAAAACCGTACGTGAGTAGTAGTCGAGACCGCGAACCAGATGCGGTTCGATGCGATACTCCACACCGCTACGACCAAGAAGCGAGCAAACGGTCTCGAAATGCTCTCGACTCTCCCGGTTCAGGAACACCTCGAGCCCCGGCGCGTCTCGCAAGAGTTCCTTCTCGCTCGGGCTCTTGGTGTCGAGGATTCGTAGCGGGTTGGTCTCGAGCCGCTTCCGGCTCTCCTCGCCCAAGGCTTCACGGAGTGGAGAAAGGTATTCGAGAAGCGCCTGTCGGTAGCGCCGCCGCGAGTCCGGATCACCTACCGTATTGACCGCAACTTCGAGATCCCGAAAACCCAGGCAAGATAGAAAGGCGACCAGCATCACGATAAGTTCCGCGTCCGAGAACGGTCCGGGGTCTCCCAGCAACTCCGCTCCGATCTGTTGGAACTGCCGGTACCGGCCCTTTTGCGGCCTCTCGTAGCGAAAGTGCTGGCCGATGTAGAAGAGCCTGGCGGGGAGTACCCACTCCCTCTCGCCGCGCTGGATGAAAGCCCGAACCACCGGCGCGGTGCCCTCCGGCCTCAGGCTCAGGTTTCTGCCTTTGCGGTCTTCGAAGCTGAACATCTCCTTGCCGACGATGTCGGTCGATGCGCCAATTCCGCGCACAAAGAGATCGGTGTGCTCGAGGATCGGTGTGCGGATCTCCTGGTAGCCATAGAGACCAAAGACACGCCGCGCCACTTCCTCGACGGCCGTCCAGAGGGCGGTCGAGGGCGGCAGCAGATCTCTCGTCCCTTTGACGTTTCTGATGGTCTTTGACATCTCAGCGCGATCGGGATCGGGTGGCAGTCCCGGGTCCGAGCGTCTCGCGGTACTCGTTCTTCAGCCGAACGTAACGCGCCGCGATACGTCCGATCTCACTGGTCTCCTCGGCGGTCAGCTTCCTGGCCACTCGCGCCGGAACGCCGAGGGCCAGATACCCAGCGGGAACCGTCTCTCCCGGCGCCACTACGGCTCCGGAGCCCACTTGAGCACCTTGCTCCACGGTCGCGCCGTCGAGGACTCTGGCTCCGATCCCAATCAGCGCTCCGTCCTCGACCCGGCATCCGTGCAGGATCGCACCGTGCCCAATGACCACCCCCGCACCGATCTCCAGCGCGTGGCGTTCATGAGTTACATGTAGCACGGCGCCATCCTGAATGTTGGACCGTGGTCCGATTCGTATGCTGTTGACATCGCCACGTGCAACCGTATGGAACCAGAAAGACACATCTTCACCCGCCTCGACATCACCAATCACTCTCGCATCGGGAGCCAGGAAGACCCCCCCACCAAGTCGTGGCTCGAGGCCACCATAGAAAAGTGTCGGCATCCTGACCCCTTCGCGGGCGGGAGTTTAGCAGCCGCTCTTGGTATCTTCACTCCCCATGCCGCCCACCATCGACGTCGTCATCCCAGCCTACAACGAAGAGGCTTCCCTGCCACTGGTGCTCGCGGCGGTCCCACGTCCACCTGTGAGACGAATCATCGTAGTCGACAACGCCTCGACGGACACAACCGCGCGGGCCGCCCGGGCGGGAGGAGCGGTCGTGGTTCGAGAGGAACGCCAGGGCTATGGGTCCGCCTGTTTGACGGGGCTCGCACACCTGCGTGCCGATTCCCCGCCTTCGATCGTCGTCTTCCTGGACGGCGACTACTCCGATTCACCCGAGGAGCTTCCGGATCTCGTGGCGCCGATCGCAGACGGTCGCGCCGATCTGGTCATCGGATCGCGGGTTCAGGGACAACGTCAAGCGGGCGCCCTGCTTCCCCAGGCCCGCGCCGGCAACCTGGTCGCCTGTCTTCTCATCCGGCTTCTCTACCGCCACCGGTATACCGATCTCGGGCCCTTTCGCGCCATTCGCTGGGACGCTCTCGAGGACCTGGAGATGCAGGACCAGGACTTCGGATGGACCGCCGAGATGCAGGTCAAGGCCCTCAAACAAGGTCTCTCGGTGCTCGAGGTGCCGGTCAGCTATCGTCGTCGGATCGGTGTTTCAAAGATTACCGGCACCGTCAAAGGCACTCTGGCCGCGGGCTACAAGATCCTCTACACCGTCCTGCGCTACAGTGGCCGCCGTCATGGCTCGGATACCGCAAACACCCAGCCACCCGCCTGACCCCCGACAGACATCCATCGACGTCGAGGTTCGCTATGCCGAAACCGACCAGATGGGGGTCGTGCACCACGCGGTCTATCCGGTCTGGTTCGAGCTGGCTCGCACACGTCAGTGCGCCGAGACCGGATACGCATATCTCGATATCGAGAAAATGGGTTACTCACTGATGGTGACTTCTCTGGCGCTCGACTACCGACGCTCTGCGACCTATGGCGACACCGTGACGGTTACCTGCCTGCTGAGCCGGTTTGCCAGTCGCGTCCTCGGTTTCGCCTACGAGGTCCAGCGAGACGGCGACCTCCTGGTGGCCGGGTCCACCGGACATGTCTGGATCGACAACCACACCGGCAAACCGTGCCGGATACCCGAAGTCTTGCGACAGCCCTTCGCTGCCCTGGCTCCACAATCGATCCACGAAGGGTAATATCCGGCACCATGCGCCGCCTTCGACTGACGACAGCCGGAGAGAGTCACGGCCCGGGCTTGACCGCCGTTCTGACCGGCGTGCCCGCAGGTCTCGAGATCGACTTTGATTTTGTCGCCCGCGATCTCGCGCGCCGGCAGCACGGTCACGGCCGTGGTCACCGCATGAAGATCGAGCGGGACGAGGTGGAGTTTCGCGGCGGATTGCGAGGCGGCGAGTCGCTCGGCTCTCCAATCGCGATGTGGATCGAAAACCGGGACCACAAGAACTGGAATCAGGTCATGAGCCCGGTTGTCAACAACCCCGACCAGAGCGAAAAACGCCGGCTACACTCGCCGCGGCCCGGCCACGCCGACCTGGCCGGCGGGCTCAAGTATCTGCGCCGCGACCTGCGCGACGTTCTCGAGCGGGCCTCCGCTCGCGAGAGTGCGGCTCGTGTAGCTGCCGGCGCCATCGCAAAGATCCTGCTGCGGCGATTTGGGATCGAGATCAAGAGCGGTGTGCGTTCGCTCGGTCCCGTCGGCGCCGGGCGTCCGACCCCGACCTGGGCAGAGATCGACCAGGTAGACGATCGGTCACCGCTGCGCGCGGTAGACCGGGAGCTCGAGCCCGAAATGGTCGCTTTGGTGGACCGCATGAAGGCCGAGGGGGACACGCTGGGTGGAAGCGTGACGGTCATCGCCCACAACGTCCCGGCGGGACTGGGATCTCATGTCCAGTGGGACGACAAGCTCGACGGTCGCTTATGCCGAGCCGTCATGTCCGTTCCCGCGGTCAAGGCGGTCGAGATCGGCTCGGCTCTGACCGTGTCGAACGGCTCGGGGAGCGAGGCGCACGACGGAATCGAAGCCGGCAAGCGCGGCGATGACGGCTCCTGGGCTCGCACCACCAACCGGGCTGGTGGCCTCGAGGGCGGTGTGACAAACGGACAGGACGTCGTCATCACAGCCTACAAGAAGCCCATCTCCACTCTCCTCAAGGGCCTCCCCTCGGTAGATCTGGACACCCTCAAGGCTCATCGCTCGCAATACGAGAGAAGCGACGTCACCGCCCTGCCGGCGGCGGGCGTGATCGCAGAATCAATGGTGGCTCTGATCTTGGCGGACGCCTTGCTCGAGAAAATCGGCGGCGATTCCATGACGGAGCTCGAAGCTCACTTCCAAGCGACCCAAGCCCTCCAGCGCACCTGGCCCAGCCGCTAGCGTCGAGCGAGCGCAACGCTGTCCTGGCGCACAGGTTTCGCCGCCTAGAGAAGTATGAGGAGGATCCCCACCGCCATCATCACGATAGCCCCCACCTTGTGTCGGTTCACCGACTCGGCGAAGAACAACCTCCCCAGGACAACGGCCATCACCGAACCCACGGCTCGTTTGATCGACTCGACAACACCCGCCCACGCCATCGTCAGCGCAAGGAGTAGAAACGCCAGCGCCACGACGCTCACAAGGACGCTCAAGACGAGCATGCCGGTGTCCCGGCGATCGGTCTTGAGCTCGGCAGCCCGCCCACCGGCGAAAAGCAGAGCGCCACAGCCGATTCCGACACCGGCGTTGAGCGCCAACCCATGCCACTGCGGCGTGGCCGCCGCCATCGCCAATTTGTCGAGTGGGGTCGCCAGCGCCCAGAAAAACGAAACGCCCACCATCATGACGCTCCCCTTCTCGCGCAACAGCGCTTTCCAGCCGGCCCTGGCCGACAGCCCTTCCCCGGCCTCCAGGTTGAGACGAAACGCTGCAAAGACCACGACCAGGATCCCAAACCCTTGCCGTGGAGAGGGCACTTCGCCCAGCATCGGAATGGACAAAAGAGCCACAAACACGGGTGTAAGCGAGAGAAACGGGATGGTCGCCGAGAACGGTGAGACGCGTACGGCCCTCAAGAACAGCAAGTTAGCTGCGATGTTGAGCACGATCGAGCCACCACCCGGGAGGTAGTAACCGGACCCGAGACGCCAGTCGCCTTGGACCGCGACCCAGGCGAGAAAAAAGGGCAACTGGCCGGCCGAGACATAGAAAAGAAGCGGCAAGGCCCGCATCCTCGCCATCAACACCTTGCGGCAAAGATCGAGGCCTGAATAGGCCAGCGCCGCACCCGCGGCGAGCAACAGCCCGGCCAGCGCGACGCTCATTCGGGACGGGAGTGGAGGCTAGCCGCCAGAGCCGTCGGTGAAGTGACCGTCGATCAGCCCATAGACTCGCTGGATGTCTTTGCCCGGCTCTACAATTCGCCCAAACAGCGTTCGGTAGGTGAGGCGCAGGGTCTCGAGATCGTGGTCGCGAAGCAATTTGACAATTTCCTCAATCGCTCTCTGCGACGTCGGCCCATACGACGGCCGCGTGAACTCGCGTTCCAGAATCACCTGCGAGAAAAACAACGGATCGGGCAAACCGCCCTCGCCGCGATGCGAAGTGGTCGCGGCGCTTGGGTCGGCCTCTTTGGACCCATCGGTCGCGGGCCCAACGTCGTGTGTCGGCCCGCGGTCGTCGCCGTCATCGACACCGGCGAGTAGAAAAGCCGAGACGTTCTCCCTTTCAGCACCGTCCCCCCCTTCCCCCCCGTCGTCCCCGGCGGTCTCCCCCTCACCGAGCTCGACCTGCCGACGGTCCGTAAACCTCGGTAAGGCCCTCAGCTCGTTGGCGAATCGGGAGAAGAGCAGAAAGAGCTCCTTCTCGGACCGGAAGTTCCCCACTAGCCGCGCGTTCTGGCCGACCTCGAGCCGCTCGGTCTCCTGCAGGACGATGTTGGCGCGCGCCGAATCTTCAAGATGGATCGAGTGAGCCATCACCTTCCAAGCGGTCAGGGTACCTTCGACAAAACAGGTTCCGGCACAACGGACGTTGACCGCCTCGACGTCGGCATGGGGCTCGATACGGATCGACCCGTTCATCGACTCCAATGTCGAGTAGTGACCCGAGTGCTGGATCACCAGGTTCCCGGGCGTGCGGATCGATAACTGGCCGTGCACATCGACCTGGATATCAGTCCCTTCCGGGATGATCATGGTCGGCGCTTTTTCGGCGCCAGGTGGCTGTGTGTGCTTTCCGGGTTCCGTTGCCATCGTCCAGCGCCCCTTGGTCGCTCGCCTCTTAGTCCGATTTCGGCCGTCTAACGCCCAATAATACGCGGTAGCGGTTCGAAGTCACGCAGGGTGGGCGCTCGACGCGCTCGCACCAACAGTTGCTCCTCGTCGCGCCAGCGATGGTCGAGGATGTAGATTCGCGGATCAACGGGCTCGTGACGCCCTTCCTCGGCGCGATGACGAACCTCGTAATGGAGGTGCGGGCTCGTACTCCAGCCGGTGTTGCCAACCGTCGCGATCACCATGCCCTGCTTCACATCCTGCCCTTGCCTCACCAGAGTCTCTTCACAGTGGCCAAAGAGCGTGATGAACCGGGAGCCGTGCCGCAACGCCACCAAATTGCCATATCGCCACCAGGCGACACTCTGGCGCAATGGATAGCGCCCGGCAAACACCACTTGACCATCGGCCGGGGCGTAGATCGGTGTGCCCGGTGGCGCCGCCAGGTCGATTCCGGCATGAAAGTCGGCCTTCTTGGTAAAAGGACTCCGTCGATTGCCGAACGGGCTGGTCAGGACGAATTCCGAGCCTCGTAGAGGCGCCGTCGACGGCGTCATCTCCACCTGATCGCCATGGGCGTCTTCGAAGCTCTGAACCTCGTCGAGAAAGGTCTCCAGCACTCTTTGCTGCTCGCGAATCCGAGCCTCCATCGCGGCGCCCTGTCGAATCACCGCCGAGTACATCGACTCCGGAACCTCCCGGCTCTCGAACGGGAACCCGCCCTGTCCAACGGAGACACCGCTTTCGAGACCATACGCGAGGTAGATCCGGCTCATTCTCAGATGCAGCTCCTCGCTCTCCCCACTGACACCTTCCATCCTGCGAATCAGGTCTTGCAGTCGCTCACCCTGCCGGCGGCGCTCGCTCACCAAGGACTCGTATTCCTTGCGACCGAGCAGATCCGATATCACCTGCGGCGCGACAAAAGTATTGAAACCCATAAACAACAGGAATGCCAGCAAGCCGGCGCAGATCAGCGCAATCTGGCGCCGGTCGAGAAAAAAATACCGAACCTTGCGACGAATGTCGCTTGGGTGGATCTGGATCTCGAGCAGGGGCTTCGAATCCCCTCCTCTCACCTGTTGCTTACGGTTTTTTCCGCCTCCGAAAGGCCATCTTCTCTTCACGTCGCAACGGACCCTAGCATGATTCCAAACCCATCGGCTGTGGCGATTCTCACCCCGGGAGGGGTTCAAAAGGGACCTCTATCTACCGATCGTCAACGCCTCCAGGGTGTGTTCCGAAGCGTGCCTGGCTACCCTTTCGGACAGTGCGGCGTGAACTCCCGGTGTACCTGCGAGGATGTTCCCGGTCTCCACAAAACGGTCCCCACCGTCCAGATCGCTCACTCGGCCGCCGGCCTCGCTGACCAGAAGACTGCCCGCCGCCACGTCCCATGGCGCCAGGTGGAACTCGAAGAAGCCGTCGAAAACTCCGGCGGCCGTATAGGCCAGATCGAGCGCCGCGGCGCCGCAGCGGCGGACTGCGCGTGCCGCCAGAAAGACCTCTCCAAAGACTCGCAAATATGTCGGCAGGGCTTGCCGCGCCTTGAACGGAAATCCGGTGGCCAGAAAACAGCCCCCTAGATCCTCCGCTCCCGACACCGTCATTTGTTCCCCGTTCCATGTCGCTCCCTCGCCCAAGCCGGCGCTGAAAAGCTCATCCCGCTCGGGCTCGTAGACCGCGCCCGCGATCATTTCGCCGTTCGCCCGGCAAGCGACCGACACGGCGTAGAACGGCAGCCCCTGGAGGAAATTGGTGGTGCCATCCAGCGGGTCGACAATCCACTCGATATCAGACGTTGCGTCCTCCACACCGGCAAGCGCACCCGCCTCCTCGGTGAGAATTCGATGGCCCGGGAAACGCTCGCGGATCCAAGCGACGATCGTCTCTTCGGCCGCCCGGTCGGCCGCGGTCACGAAGTCA
>JAOTZA010000067.1 GCA_029861655.1 Acidobacteriota bacterium
GTGAAAGTGGTGAGAAGGTCGAGATCTTTTTTGCCGACTGTCTGGCCGGCAAAGCCAAGAGACGGGGGTTCAAGAAAGGCGTAGTCACCAACCTGAGCTACCTGATCGCGCACGAGAGCCACCACCAGGGGAATATCTTGCTGACTCTCAAAGAGACCGGTCAAAACCTCGATCAAACGATGCGCTACGCGATCTGGAACTGGGACAAGATCTAGGATATTTAGAAGGACGGATCGCCGAGCTTTTCCCCGGTCGCGAGCGCTCGACCGAGGCGTTAGAGTAGGCGAGTTAATCCAAGGAGGATCGGGACCGTGGCGGAGCTCAAGACGAAGCGAAACCAAAAGAGCGTCAAGAAGTTTCTGGACAGTGTCGAGAACAGGCGCCGCCGGGAGGATGCCTGGGCGGTGAAGGCGATGATGGAAGAGTTGACGGGCGAGAAGGCCGAGATGTGGGGAGACAGCATCGTCGGGTTCGGCAGCTATCACTACAAGTACGCCAGCGGCCGTGAGGGCGACTGGTTTGTGACCGGTTTCTCGCCACGCAAAGTCAGCCTCACTCTCTATGTCATGTCCGGTTTCTCGCGTTACCAGGAGTTGATGGCCAAGCTCGGAAAACACAAGACCGGCAGCTCGTGTCTCTACATCAATCGACTGGAGGACGTCGACTCAAAGATCCTGCGCAGGCTGATCAAGGAATCGGTGGCGCACTTGCGGCGTAGCGACAAGGCGGCCGGAGGCTGAGACTCATCGTCGCCCCCGAGATCTTCAAAGCCTTTCCGGGGATGTCGATCGTCGCGGTGGTCGCCCGAGACGTCGACAACACGGTCGCAACGGCAGAACACGGCGAAGAATGGGCAAAGGTCTGGTCGGCGGCTGCCAAGACGGAGATCGCGAACAGTCAGTCGCACCCTCGGGTGGCGCCGTGGCGCAGCGCATTCAAGCGCCTGGGTGTCTCGGGAAAGAAATTCCCAAGCTCGATCGAAGCCATTCTGAGGCGAGCTCTCAAGGGCGGCGCTGCTTTCTCGATCAACCCGCTGGTGGATTTCTACAACACGGTCTCGTTGGCGAATGTCGTACCCGCCGGGGGCTACGACATCGGCGGGATCGAGGAGTTGGAACTGCGGCTCACTCGCGACGGCGATGTTTTTCAGGCGCTGGACGATGAGGAGTCGATCCCTGTGCCGGCCGGTGAGGTCGCATATGTGGTGGGCTCGACGGTGCTGACGAGGCATTTTGTGTGGCGACAATCCCGCCAGGCGTTGATCGGTGAGGCCAGCCGCAACGTTCTATTGCTCTCAGAAGTGCTGGGCGACCTGCCGGCTGCTGTAGTCGACAACGTCGAGAAGATGTTGCTCGATGGCTTGCGCGAGATCTTCGGTGTCGTTGGCCGGCCGGTACGTCTGAGCGAGAATCGTCTCGAGGCCGAGTGGTGATCGCCGAAGGATCGCCCGAGCGATAAGGTAAAGAGCAGGTGGCCGCAAAGATCATTGGTAGCGTGCCCGAGGCTCGAAGATGTGGCTAAGTCGAGCTGTCTCGACCGAGTAGCTCCCGCCAGTCCTCGCGAGTGTCGATGTCGAGGAGAGGGCGTTCGCAAGCGAGCGGCAGCTCGACCACGCCAGGGCGATCGCCGCCGCCAAAGAGTTGGCGAGCCCCTTCGTCTCCCTGGACCGTCGATAGTTCGGCAAAAAACGACGAAGAGATCAAGACGGGCGCTCCCGGCCGTCCCTCGAACGTGGGGACGACGATGGGTCCGCCGGTTTCTTCGAACCTCGCGATCAATCGGTCAATCAAATCCGCGCTGAGAAAAGGCTGGTCGCAGGGAATGAAGACGGCGGCTTCGGCGTGCAGCTCGATTCTCGAAAGAGCGGCGCGTATCGAGCGCGATTGGCCCCTTGCATAGAGGGGGTTGTCGACGATCTCTACAGCCAGCCCGGCCAGTACCGCGCCGACGGTGGCGGACTCGTGGCCCACGACGACAAGGAGCTGGCGCAAGCGTGAAGCAAGCGCGGTTCGGCACGTGCGCCGCACCATCGGCTCGCCGTCGATTTCGAGGAGTTGTTTTGGCGGGCCTTTGCCAAACCGCTTAGAAGGCCCGGCGGCGAGGATCACACCGCTGACACGAGCGCCGCTCACTTGCCGTGGGAGACCGAGACGATCTGGGCCATCACCGCGAGGGCGATCTCTTCTGCCCTGCGGCCGCCGAGGTCGAGACCGATCGGTGCATGAATACGAGCGATGTCGTCTTTGCTGAATCCTCGCTCGCGAAGCGTGTCGACCCGCTTGGCGTGAGTCTTCTTTGATCCCAGTGCGCCGATATAGCGTGCCGTGCTCCGAAGTGCCGCTTCGAGAGCCGGTAGGTCGATCTTGGGGTCGTGAGCCAAGGTGGCCACATAGGTTCCCTCATCGAGCTTTCGGTCCTCGAGATCTTCTTGCGGCCAGCGCGTGACCAATTCGTCGACGTGGGAGAAACGCTCGGCAGTGGCGAAAGCGGTACGCGGGTCGATTACGGTGGTCCGGAAACCCAGCTCCTTTGCAAACCGCGCCAGATGGATCGCCACGTGCACGGCCCCGACCAGCACCAGCTTGAATGCCGGCGGATGAACCTCGCAGAACAGATCGGTGGCGGCCACGTCCGGCTCGAGTGCCGAAATGATCCGGCGGCTCGAGGAGAACGAGCGGAACGCTTCGGTCGCTAGAAGATCGGCTTCCCGGTCGAGGCTGGGAGAACCTAGCGTCCCGTGGGACTGGCTGCCGGGTTGCACGAGCCGTTGGTTGCCGAGACCCGGGCCACCGACCACTGACACCAGGGCTGTCAGCTGGTCGGCTTCGAGACGCTTGGCGAGGCGGGCGAAGATCTCCTGATTCAAGTCGGGACCTCGGTTGAAGACGGGCCGATCGCGAGTGGCTCGATAAAGATCTCGATCTTGCCGCCGCAGGAGAGTCCTACACTCCAGGCGGTCTCATCGGTCACCCCGAATTCGACCAGCTTGGCCTGGCCGGACGAAAGAACCCCCTGGGCTTCTTCATAGACGGCGCCTTCGACGCAGCCGCCGGAGACGGATCCGACCATTCCACCGTCGGTCGTCACCGCCATCTTGGAGCCGATCGGCCGTGGTGCCGATCCCCAGACCTTCACCACCGTAGCGAGGGCGATTTGTTTGTCCTGGCGCCGCCAGAGATTGATTTCAGGAAGGATGTCGCGCATGGGTTCGTGTCGTGCCTGTCCCGGCATTATGAGCGGACACGAAGCGGCGCTCAAGAGGTGGCTCCGGCGTCTTGCGAGACACGGGCTCGAGAACAGCGGGTTGAATGGTAGAAAACGCAGGCGATGCGCACCGATACCCGGGGACTGCTCTATACCTTGAGTGCCTTCGTCATCTGGGGGCTGTCGCCATTGTTCTGGAAGGCCCTCTTGTCGGTGCCCGCCGGTCAGCTTCTGGCGCACCGCATCGTTTGGGCGGCTCTGATCCTCGGTGTCTTGCTCACGGCGCAGCGCCGCTGGGGCGAGGCTCGTTCGGCACTTCAATCAGGGCGCGTGGTGCTGACGCTTTTGGTGACCACGGCCCTGATCGGCGCCAACTGGTGGATCTATGTCTGGGCGATTGTGACCGAGAGGGTCCTTCAGGCGAGTCTCGGCTACTACATCAACCCCCTGGTGACGGTGCTGTTGGCGATGGTCTTTCTCGGCGAAAGGCTGGATCGGGCGCAGTGGGGGTCGCTGGCTCTCGCAGCGGCAGGCGTGGCCGTGATGATCGTTCGCTTGGGGGAGTTCCCATGGATCGCGCTGGTCCTGGCGGTGAGTTTTGCCTTTTACGGCTTGTTGCGGAAACAGGTTGGGGCGGAAGCGGAGGTCGGTTTGCTGGTCGAGACGGGAATCCTCACACCAGTCATGATTGGTTACCTGGTGCGAGCGGACCTGGCGGGCAACGGAGCCCTTGGCCACCAGGGCGTCCTGATCGACGGTCTTTTGGTGGCGGCGGGGGCGATCACCGCCGTGCCGCTTCTTCTGTTCACCCACGGCGCCAGACGTCTGCCACTCTCGGCGGTGGGATTTCTGCAGTACCTGGCGCCTACCCTCCAGTTTCTTCTGGCGATCTTCTTGTTTCGCGAGCCCTTTACCGGCAGCCATTTCATGGCCTTTGCCTGCATCTGGGCGGCCTTGGCGCTTTTTACCTGGGATCTGAGCCGGAGAGCGGTCTTTTACAGATCGAGGTGACAGGAAAGTATCCTGTCACCCTGATCCCCCCGGCGGCGGTGCAGCTGCCGCCTTCGATCGTCATACAGATCGAGGTGACAGGAAAGTATCCTGTCACCCTGATCCCATTAGCCTCGGGACGAACGCTAGTGAGAAGGTCAGGCTAGCTAAGCGCCCGGTCGCGGGCCTTTTCGAGAGCTCTTCTTCCGTAGACCTTGGCGAGGGCGACCCGATACTCGCCCGAGGCGTGTAGATCTCCCAACGGTTCGGCGATTTCGAGGTGGGCATCGACGGCAGCCCGGAATGCGGAGTCGTCAGCAGCAGTTCCGGCGAGTGCTGCGGTGACGGCCTCCGCGTGGACGGGCGTTGCCGCGACGCCGTTGAACGCCAGACTGGCGGCGGTGCAGCTGCTGCCTTCGATCGTCATTGTCGCGGCGGCTCCGCAGACTGCGTATCCCGACGCCGGGTGCTCGACCTTGAGATAGGCCGAGCCCGATCCTGGGGGGGCCACCGGGACCTCGATTGTGGTAACGATTTCGTTTGGCTCGAGGGCGGTTGTCAACAAGTCGGTAAAGAAGCTCGGCGCGGCAATGGAGCGCTCACCGTTCGGGCCGAGTATGTGGATCGTGGCCCCGAGCGCCACCAGAACCGCCGGTAGATCGGAGGCCGGATCGGCATGGGCGATGTTGCCGCCGATCGTGCCCTTGTTGCGGACTTGTGGGTCGCCGATCTGCCGAGCGGCTTCCGCGAGAAGGGAACAGCGCGTCCGGAGAGTTTCAGAGGTGGCAATCTCCGTGTGAGTGCTCAGGGCTCCGATTCGAAGGGCGTTGTCACCAATATCATTTTCCGACACCCCACGCAGTTCTTCGAGGCGGCCGATATCGATGAGTGCCGCCGGCTCGCATAACCGTAGCTTCATCATCGGGATCAGGCTGTGGCCGCCGGCGAGCAGTCGGGCGTTGTCGTGGCGACCCAGAAGATCGATGGCTTCGGCGGCACTGGTGGCCCGGTAGTAGTCGCACTTGGCAGGAAACATCAGGCGTCCTCCCCGGGATGAATGGCTCGCCAGATCCTCTCTGGCGTCAGGGGCATGTCGAGATGGGTGACGCCAAAGGGGCTCAAAGCGTCGCAAACCGCATTGACGATTGCCGGTGGCGAGGCGATGGTGCCGGCCTCGCCGATGCCCTTGACCCCGAGCGGGTTGTGCGGGCATGGCGTCACGGTGGAGGCGGTCTCATACGACGGAAGTTGGTGCGCTTTTGGCATCGCGTAGTCGAGCAGGGTCGCGGTAGTCAGTTGACCCGCTTGGTTGTAGACGGCCTCCTCCCACAGCGCCTGGCCGATGCCATAGGCGAGACCTCCGTGCACCTGGCCTTCGACGATCATGGGGTTGATCTGGTTGCCGCAGTCATCGACCGCGATGTAGCGCAGGATCTCCACCTCGCCCGTCTCGGGATCTACCTCCACGATCGCCACGTGGGTGCCAAACGGATAGGTGAAATTGGCGGGATCGTAGAAAGAGGTCTCTTCGAGCCCCGGCTCGAGCCCTTCGGGGAGGTTGTGGGCGAGATAGGCCATGAGACAGACATCGCCCCAGCTCTGGGCCTTGCCGGGGACGCCCTTGACCCGAAACTCCCCCTTCTCGAACTCGATGTCGCCCTCGGCGGCCTCGAGCAGGTGGGCTGCGATCGTCGTTCCCTTGGCGATGATTTTTTCGATGCTCCTGACGATGGCCGAGCCACCGACGGCGGCGCTGCGGCTGCCGTAGGTGCCCATTCCGAACTGGACCTCCTGGGTGTCGCCGTGAATCACATCGACGGCGTCGATGTCGACACCGAGCTTTTCGGCGACGATCTGAGCAAAAGTGGTTTCGTGGCCCTGGCCATGTGCCGAGGAGCCGGTATAGACGGTGATTGATCCGGTGGGATGGACTCGAACTTTGGCGCTTTCGTAAAGCCCGGCTTGTGCTCCCAGCGAACCCACGACCGCCGAGGGCGCGATCCCACAGGCCTCGATATAGCTCGACAAGCCGACGCCGAGGAGCTTGCCGCCGTCTTCTCCAGGCGACTTGCGCCGGTTCTCCTGATCGGCGCGAAGCTGTGCGTAACCGGCGATCTCTAGAGCCTTGTCGAGGGCTGGTTCGTAGTTACCGCTGTCGTAGGCCAGGGCCACCTGGGTCTGATAGGGGAAGGCGTCCGCGGAGACAAAGTTCCGGCGCCGGAACTCGGCAGGGTCGAGACCCATGGCGCGGGCCCCCAGGTCCATCAAGCGTTCGACGATGAAGGTCGCCTCGGGTCGGCCGGCTCCTCGAACCGCGTCGACCGGCGCGGTGTTGGTAAATGTCCCGGTGACGTGAACATAGATCGCCGGGATGTCGTACTGCCCAGACAACAGCGTGCCGTGAAGATAGGTCGGCACTGCGGGAGCGAACGTCGACAGGTAGGCGCCCATTGCGGCGTGGGTGTCCGCTCGCAGGCCGGAGATTTTTCCGTCGCCATCGATCGCCAGCTCGGCGTGAGTGACGTGATCGCGGCCGTGGGCATCGGTCGTCGAGCCCTCGGAACGAGTCGCGATCCACTTGACGGGACGACCGGTGCGGATCGCACACCAGGAAACAATTGCTTCGTCGGGGTAGAGATGAATCTTCGACCCGAAGCCGCCGCCGACCTCGGGTGCGATCACTCGGATCTTGTGCTCGGGGAGCGCGATCGAAGCGAGTGAGAGCAGCAGCCGATGAACATGCGGATTCTGCGACGTCATCCGCAAGGTCAGCCCGCGGTTCTTGTCGTAGTGGGCGAGACATCCGCGGGGCTCGATCGCGAAAGGCAGGATTCGGTTGTTGCGCAGATCGAGCGCCACCGTATGGGCGGCGGCGGCAAAGCCCGAGTTGGTCTTCTCTTTGTCGCCCAGCTCCCAATCAAAGGCGATGTTGTTCGGCGCCTCCTCGTGGACAAGCGCCGCACCCTCCTCCGTCGCCGCTTTGGGGTCGACAGCCGCCTCGAGCGGCTCATAGTCGATCTCGACCTGCTCGGCGGCATCGTGGGCTGTGTAACGATCTTCGGCGAGGACGACCGCGACGCCGTCGCCGACGTGACGAACCTTGTCGACGGCCAGGATCGGGTGGGCCGGAGTCTTGAGGTCGGGCAGCAGCCAGCCGACCGGAACTACGCCGCCATGTTCACTATCGGCGATGTCCTTACCGGTGAAGATCGCGACGACGCCGACGGTCTTCTTCGCCACGGAAGTGTCGATCGACTTGATTCGGGCATGGGCATGCGGGCTTCTGACGATCGCCGCCCAGGTCATCCCGGGGAGCGTCAAGTCGTCGATGTACTTCCCCTCGCCCGTGATGAGGGCCGGGTCCTCTCGTCGCTTGATCGAACTACCGAGGACCGCCATTATGCGCCCCCCTTCGCCGCACTCTGGATGGCCTTGACGATGTTGTGGTAGCCCGTGCAGCGGCAAAGGTTGCCCTTGAGGCTTTCGCGTATCTCGCTCTCGCCGGGGCTCGGGTTGACGGCCAAAAGGCCTTCGGCGGCCAGGATCATCCCCGGTGTGCAGTATCCGCATTGGAGGCCATGCTCATCCCAGAACGCTTGCTGGAGAGGGTGGAGCTCGCCTTCCGGGGACAGCCCTTCGATGGTGGTAATCGACGCGCCGTCGGCTTGCACCGCGAGCTGCGTACAGGACTTGACCGTCAGACCGTCCATTTTGACGGTACAGGCGCCGCACAGGCTGGTCTCACAGCCGACATTGGTGCCGGTCAAGCTCAACTCCTCACGCAAGAAGTGAACCAGCAGCAGGCGCGGGTCCACCTCGCGCTCGTGCCGGGTCCCGTTGACTTCTACCTCGATCTTCACACTCATGAGTGGTCCTCCGGGATCCAATCCCCAATTTGATCGGCACGAGTTTTTTACCACATGGGCGTCCAGAACTCGGACCAACGCCGGGCGGGACCGTTTTGGCGCTTCTTTCGGCTTATCGCTGTGGGGCGAAAGAAAAGTCCGCTACCAGGGCCAAGTGATCGGAGACGCCCAGCGAGTCACTCCTTTTCAGACCCAGCTTGCGAAGTCTCTTCTTCGACATCGACTGGGTGTCGACGACAAAGCCCTTTTCGAGCGTGGCCACATCATCGCTGAAGAAGATGAAGTCAAGTCTTCCGGGAGCGAAACGAGACGTTCCGCGGCGCCAGGTGTAGGCCATCCGCCGGTCGCTGTGGCGCAACGGGGCGACCGCCAGGCTTCCCTTTGCGCGTCCGGGCGAGAAGTCCTCGCCGTGGCTCGGGCCGATAAAACGACCGTGCACGAGGGCGTCGAACTGGCGGCGGAAGCCGACCAGGTTGAAGTCCCCGGCGAAGACGACGGCGTCCAGCGGGTCGATCTCGAACGGCCCGTTGCCGGCAAGCAGGTCGCGCCAGGTGGCGATCAGGTTGTCGATCTCGACATCGCGCCCGGTATCGTTGGCACAGCACGGTGGATGGGCGTCGAAAAGTACGAGATCGTGAGGCGTCAGTTCATTCGGGAGATCGATATGGACAGCCAGGTTGTTGTCGACCAGCTCGAAGTCGAGGATCGGTAGAGCGCTGACCAGTACGATGTCCGCGATCTGAGCAGAAGACCAACCGGCGGCCGGGGCGGGAAGGATGGAAGCGACAAACGCCTCCGTTTGGTCGGCGCTCCAGTCGGTGAGCGATTGAAAAGCGAGAATGTCCGGTGAGATGGCCCCGAGAAGGCGGGTATAGAGAGCTTGCCGAGTCGCGATGTTGGAATCCTCGACGTTGAGGCTCAGAAGCCGGAGATGCTGTGGACTCTCTCGCAGCCAGTCGATCGGCGCCGGTTCCCCGACCCGCTTCTTCTTTGGGTACTTGTAGGTCACGACACCTTGGTCTGGGAGCCGATCACCGCCGCTGGTGTCTTCGGCGAAAACCAGCCTCACCTTGCGTCGCTTTGCCGTACCGCCTTCGCCCTCAAGGGGCATCTCGATCCGAATCTCGAAGACATCGGATGAGAACGTTGGGAATCCCATCACCGAGCCTCCACCGGGGAACTCTGAGGAGGCGAGACCAGCCACGTCATAGCGGATCAATTCCTGCTCGCCGAAGCGCACCTCGAGGTCGGCGCCCAGACCTTCGACGGGTAAGCCCGTACTCTCTTTGGCGTCGGTGTCCAGATAGAGACGGATCTTGTTTCCCGTGTCACCGGTTTCCTGAAGTAGCGTCTCGCGGCCGATCTCGACCCGAAGATGGAGAGCGTTGTCGTCGTTGACCAGCCAAAGCCGTCCGAAATCGAGCCCGCCTGGCGTCCCGTCACCCGCGGGATCGACAAGCGGTTTGCCAGCCTTCTTCCAGTCCCCGAACTCGCCGTCGGGAAGGATGGGACGGGCTTTACCGGCATGAAGCGGGGTGGCCGACAGCCCTACCAACAAGCCTGCCAGCAGAACTCCGGCTTGCGCCGCGGTGGTGGCTCGATCCCCGAGCGAGACTGTCATTGACGGCATCGTATCGGTTGGGGGCGGGGTTCCCTCTCTGCGAAGGTAGACTCTGCCCGCCCCGGGAGGGGAGACGCCACATGGACAACGTTCGCAATTTCTGCATCATCGCCCATATCGACCATGGCAAGTCCACTCTTGCCGACCGTCTGATCCAGCACTGCGGCGGAGTCGATGCGCGCGAGTTTCGCGACCAGATTCTGGATTCGATGGATATCGAGCGCGAGCGCGGGATCACCATCAAGAGCAATACGGTGACGCTCAATTACCGGGCACGGGACGGCGAGGATTACGAGCTCAACCTGATCGACACACCGGGGCATGTGGATTTCTCGCACGAGGTGAGGCGTTCCTTGATGTCGTGTGAAGGGGCGCTTTTGGTGGTGGATGCTTCTCAGGGGGTCGAAGCGCAAACGGTCGCCAATCTCTATCTGGCTCTCGAATACGATCTCGAAATCGTTCCGGTCATCAACAAGATCGATTTGCCCTCGGCCGACGTCGAACGAGTGCGTGAGGAGATCGACGAGGACCTGGGGCTCGACCCGTTCGAGACGGTCCAGTGCTCGGCTAAGCAAGGCACTGGAATCGAGGGAGTATTGGAGGCGATCGTCACCCGGCTGCCGCCTCCTGAGGGAGACACCGAGGCGCCGCTCCAGGCGCTTATCTTTGACGCCCAGTACGATCCCTACCGTGGTGTGGTGCTGATCGTGAGGGTGAAGCAGGGAACCCTCGCGGCGGGTCTCAAGGCGACGCTGATGCACACCGGCAAAGAGTACACGGTCGAAGAGGTAGGGCTCCTACAACTCAAACGTGTCAAGACCGAACAGCTCGAGGCCGGTGAAGTGGGCTATGTCATCGCCGGAATCAAGGCGGTCCGCGAGATTGCGATCGGAGACACGCTCACCGGTGCCGGCATCCCGGCGGCCGAGCCCTTGCCCGGCTACAAGGAAGCCAAACCGGTCGTTTTCTCGTCGCTCTATCCGATGTCCACCGACGACTACGAGGATCTGTTGCGCGCCCTCGACAAACTGGCTCTCAACGATGCCGCTCTGACCTATGAGAAGGACTCGTCGAGTGCACTCGGTTTCGGGTTTCGGTGTGGGTTTCTCGGTCTTCTGCACCTCGAAGTAGTGCAGGAGCGTCTGCAGCGCGAGTATGGGTTGTCGCTTCTCCTGTCGGCGCCGTCGGTGCGGTACCGGCTGACTTTGAACGACGGCACCAAGACGACGGTCGACAACCCGGCCCACTACCCCGACCCGACCCTGATCGACTCGGCGAGCGAGCCCTACATCAAAGCGTCGATCTTGATGCCGGAGAAGTACATCGGGGTGGTGATGGAGCTCTGTCGCGAGCGGCGTGGCGAGAACACCACCTTCAACTATCTGGCGGTCGGCCGTGTGGAGCTCAGCTCGGAGCTGCCGCTCGCCGAGGTTCTGTTCGATTTCTACGACAAGCTGAAGACCGTCACCCAGGGCTATGGCTCGTTCGACTACGAGGTGCTCGACTACCGCCCGACTGCTCTAGCCAAGGTCGACATTCTGGTCAATGATGAGCCGGTGGATGCGCTCTCGCAGCTCGTCAACCGCGACAAGGCGCGAGCACGCGCCCTTCACTATTGCGAACGGCTCGCCGAGACCATTCCGCGACAGCAGTTCAAGATCAAGATTCAGGGCGCGATCGGCGGCTCGATCATCGCCCGCGCCACCATCAATGCCTATCGCAAGGACGTCACCGCAAAGTGCTACGGCGGCGACATCACCCGCAAGCGCAAGCTCCTCGAGAAGCAGCGCGCCGGCAAGAAGCGGATGATGGTGGTGGGCTCGGTGGAGATTCCGCAGTCGGCGTTTGTGGCGGTGCTCAAGACGGACAAGGACTGAAGCAGCAGTTCACGAGCAGCCTGACGGCCTAGGCGGAGTCTCCGCAGGGTACGGCGCACGCTTCCCGGACTCCGGTTACCGAGAGGCGAGCGCCTCGGTTTCTCTCGCGCCGGATCGGACCTGGACTATCGATGTCCAAGTTGTGCGCTCGGTCAAACGCCCCTGGTGGAGCCTCCGACCAGGCCGTCAGAAAGCTAGCAGGCCTTGGCGAGGAGTGCTGTCTTCTGCATCCGGCGGGCGCAAACGGCAGCCTGGTGAATGCGCCGGCAGGAACGCTGTGAGCCTGCGGGCACACGCAATCCTCGGGTGAAGCGGTTTGGTCCGCGCGGGCGAACAACGAGGCGCGAGCGAACTCCTCCAAGGCTGAGTAGCAAGCGCCGTTTCCAGCTGGGCATTCGACTAGGCTGGCCGAGCCCGCCGGCCACCGAGGGCCTAGGAGTCAACCGATCTACGCGGTCGGGGCTTCGGCAACCTCGATGAGCTCGTCCCAGAGCTCTTTCGGGTCGCCCTCGAAGACGCGCTGGCTGGTTGCCGGTAGCACGTACCAGCCGTCTTGCTCGATCTCCCACTCGAGCTGTCCGTGCGCCCAGCCGGCGTAGCCGACGCACGTTTTGAAAGCCGCGACGGGGTTCTCGGCGTCCAGGCCGTGCTCGATCAAGTCGAGGACGTTGCCGGTGCAGACGCCGGCGAGAACGGGTTCGCAGTCCTCGGGCGGCTCTTCCGCGTGGAGGAGAAAGACGAGCTTGTCACGGCCGACCGGCCCGCCCCAGAACACGGAATCCCGTCTCTCGGTCAATGTGTCGAGCTGCGGCAGGAGATCGGAGAGTACGGTCCGTGTCCGCCGATTGATGATAACGCCGAGCGTTCCTTCTTCGCCGTGGGACAGGAGTAGCACGACGGTGCGCGCGAAGTGGGGGTCCGCCATGGTGGGCCTGGCGACGAGAAAAGTACCGGCCTCGAGCTGGGTCTTTGGAGCGGCTAT
>JAOTZA010000358.1 GCA_029861655.1 Acidobacteriota bacterium
TTTTCGCGCGCGGAACAGCCGCACCTTGACGTTGCTCTTCGACCAGCCCAGATTGTCAGCGATTTCCGCTACCGACCAGCCCTCACCGTACATCATCATCAAAACAAACCGGTCTGCCGGCGATAGTGTCGACAGCAGACGGTTGACGTCGATTCTGAGCGTTGGGTCGGGCGAGACCGACGCAAGATCCGGATCGAGCTCGGTCTCGAGAGCGGGCTTGGCGCGGCGACCGCGAAAATGCGCGTAGCAGGTGTTGAGACACACCCGGGTCAACCAATGCTCGAACGGCGCCTCGGCTCGGTAGGTATGAAGCTTTCTCCAGGCGGTGAGAAACGTCTCCTGGGCCACGTCCTCGACCTCTTCGGGTCGACGGAAAAATCTCCCTGCCAAACGAAAGACTCGCTGCTGGTGTCGGCGAACCAACTCGCCAAAAGCGTCACCATCACCGTCCCGGCAAGCCTCGAGCAAACGCGCGTCGGCGTCACCGGTGTTGGTCTCGCTCGTCAGCGGCATGGTCGCGGCCCAACTGGGGCTAAACATCTAACTATCCTTACCTTACCGTTGTTCCAGAATCGTCAATCCACCTCTATAGAGTCAGATACTGTTCGGGTCCACTTGGTTACACCCGCAAGCCCAGTCTGTAACCGTTGGCGGTCGGCACGCATCTCTGCTTATGAGGTTCCCGGCACCACCATCACCAACTTCGGTGAGTCTCATCGCGCCGGGGCCGGGAACCTCGACCTTAGCCGTCTCGTGCTAGATGCTAGTAGCGACGTCTCAACCGCAAGACCTTCCGCTCTCGGGTAACGGCAAAGAGCTCGCGCAAAACCGGCTCATAAGGACTTTGTGTCGCACTTTCGCCGTTGATCCGCTCTATGTCGATGGCCTTGACCGGTGCGAACTGGCGGGTGAGAGGCACCTTGAGAAACCCCAGATACTCGGCGAGGCTCGGATGATCCGGGGCCACGGCGATTTCGATCTCGCCACCACCGCGTTTTGACACCACGACCCGGCGCGAACCGTGAAACACCAGGTGGCTCGACGCTCGCCGCGCCGGCGGCTTGAGGGAGGGATCCCCGCGTAGCTCTTCCAGAGCAAGACCGGACGGTGATGCCGGATCTGCGGCGCTCATCCAGAAGATCACGTCCTCAGGCAGCCCCGCGTTCAGGCACCGGAACGCGGCGCGAGAGGCGAACTGGGGTCCGGGGATACCCCTGAAAAAATGACCGGCCAGAACTTCGCCCGATAGCTCCATGATGCGGAGGGTGCGAAACAACCGCGACCAGGCCATGGACGGGAGTTCGCGCGAGAGGAGCTCTCGGAAGAGCACTCCGTATCGATCGAGAAGGAGCCGCACCCGATCCCGGTTGATCTCCTCGAGATCGATGGCGTCGAGCGTGTTTTCACCCTTTTCGCCGTCAGCCCAGAGCAGGTACCAATCACCCGAGAAAGGCCGGCTTGTTCGCCAACGCTCGAAGCGGGCGCGGCCGCCACGCGGTGTTCGGCGCCCCGCCACGGCTTCTTGTTGCTCGCTTTCGAACGGCTCGAAGCGGGTCATCAGCCCACGGCGAAGCGCCTGGTAGCCGGTGTTCGATACCTGGCCCTCCCACACGCCGTCCCACAGGCGCCGGGTGAGCTCGGCCGACTCGACACCCGAACTCTTCAACAGCTCTTCGAAACCAAACCGTCCTTGATGATCCGGGAAGAGCTCCTCATGGCCGGAGACGGGCGCCTTCTCGTCCTCGGGCATCGGATCGCTCGAATCGCTCAGCAACTCGATCTCGTCGGGAAAGACAAACGTGGTTTTCTCCCGCCCGCAACCGCTCCAGCGCAGATCGCTTTCGAGGAGCAGGCTGTCGAGCCAGGCGGGATAGTAGGGATCGAGCCGCGCGGTGAAGAGGTCGGTCTCCCAAAGCCTTGCCGGCGCCGGGAAGCCAAAGAGATGGTCGAGCGTCTTTTGCAAACCATCGATACCGTCCCGCCGGTCGGCGAGTCCTTGATGAAGTGCAAAGAAGAGCGGTAACTGCGCCAGCGACAGAGGACGAAAGACCGGTCGGTTGCGCACGCGTAGCAGCCGAAGCAAGCGCTCGAGGTTTTCCGCCTCGCAGATCTCGAGCGGCGCCTCATCGCCGGCTCGGGTTGGCTCACGAAAGCGATCGACCACCAGGGTCTGCTCGTCGGCCAGCTGAGCCATCTGTCGACTCACCTCCTCGGGGCTCAGACAAAACGAGCGTTCGAGGTGTTCGGGCTGAAACGGACCGTAGAAGCGAGACCACTCGCCGAGAAGGAGTGAAAGCTCGTCCTCGCCCGATCGCGCCGGTTCAGTGGCGGCCATCATGACGTCCATGGCCCGCTCGACGCGGTCGCGGAGTTCGGGAGAAGAGTCGCCGGAATCCGGCGAGAAGACCCGTACGTCCTCCAGACCGCGATCTAGAGAGCGCAGAAGGCGCGGCAGGGTTTCGAGCGCACAAACACCTTTCTCGCTCGCCCCGCTCCGATCCGGTCCAAGACCGACCCCGACGATCCGCCACGAAGCCTCGGCTACCAGCTCTTCCAAGTCCACCGGCTCGCCTTCCTTCTCGGCCTGTCGCGCAATGGCAGCGACCAGATCGTCCCACTCGTTTGCCGGCAGCCAAATCCGCTCGATGGCCCAATCCACGAGATCCGCCGCGGTTCGTGGAGCGTAGCCGAACCACAAGCGCTGGAGTTTGGCCTCGAACTCCTGCAACAGTTCGGCGGGGATTCGCGGCCGCAGCTCGGACGAAAAGACCAGTTCCTTGAGCAAGTCACCACGCACCGCGCTCGGACCGCTTTCCGAGGCACCGCCCTCGTACATGAGCCGATTGGTCTGCTTCCAAACGAGGTTGCCGGCAAAGGGCGTTGCCGATGTCGTGGTTGCCTCCTCGAGGACGATCTCACCGGCCTCGACTTCTCGAAGTACCTGCCTCAAGCTGTCGAGATCGAAACCGTCGCGAAGACAACTTCGCCAGGTTTCGACGACAATCGGAAAATCTTCGTAGGAAGCAACGGTCTCGAACAGTTTCTTGGCTCGCTCGCGCTGGAGCCAGAGGGGTACGCGCCGCTTCAGATCGGAGCGGGGCAAGAGCAGCGCCCTGCCGGCGTTCTCGCGGAAGCCGGCGCCAAAAAAACCCGTCGACTCGAGCCGGCCGCGAAGAAGCTCCTCCAGATTGTCGGGGCGGACCAACTCGAAGAGCTCGGCTACTTCCAGGTCGTCGGGAACCGTGACGATCACGCAGTCGTTCTCGCTATCGCATTCGAGGGGATACGCATGACGTCTTTCCCAGGCCTCGGCGAGCGCGGTCACCCACGGTTTGTTGACCCGACCACCCCAGC
>JAOTZA010000359.1 GCA_029861655.1 Acidobacteriota bacterium
CGACACCAACTCTCGCACTGAGGTCTTCTCCGAAGGTGCTCTGGCTCTGCCAGCTGGCTCCAAAACCCAAGCTCTCGTTGTCGACTTCGCTCCGTCCACCGTCGCTCTCGGTCACTCGCGTTTCGAGCGCCTGTGGATGAACCCAGGCATCAAACGTCGAGCCGCCGCCCGTCTGAAGCGCCAGCCGCAACAGAAGATGCGTTTCCTTCGGATAGCTCGTGGTTCGCAATGGGAAGTCGGTGTTCGACTTGCCGATCTCGTCGGCCAGCGAAGCGATCGCCGTTAGACGGAGATCCTGGTTGTCACGGCTCCAGCGCACCGTCGAACTCGCCGAGGTCTGCCCGAAGCCCGAGTTGAGCTCGGCCCCTGAAGGAGTCTCGCTCGAATCGGCGTCTCGCCGCGCCAGCCCCAAGCTCCATCTCTTGGTTCCCGAGCCCATGGCCAGATAGCGATGGGTCAGACCCGACCCCTGGCTCTCAAGGCCGGTATCGAGGGTCAACCGCCCGAAGTCCTTTGGAAAAAGCTGCACCACGCCACCCAGAGCGCCCGAACCGTAATAGGTCGACGAAGGGCCCTTGAGCACATCGACCGACCCTATGAGGGCCGGATCCACAAACGAGGCCGACACACCGGCGCGGCGCTCGGAAACGATCCTCATTCCGTCGAGGAGCGTCAGTACCCGGCCGCGGGCCACACCCCGGACCGAGTAGCTCTGGAACAATCCGCCCTGGCCGTTTTCGGACACCGCGGCCACCTCAGAAACCAACCCGGAGAGCGCGGCCATTGCCGCTCGCGGCTCGATCACCGCCACCGAGACGCTGACCGGAGCGTAGGCGTCCTCTCCACGATTGGCAGTGACCGCGATCTCCTCGTAGATTTCCTGTTTGGCGTCGAGGACAACCAATAGCTCGTGTGGTTTGAGCGGTGGCTCGACCGTGACCGACTTCTCTTTGAATCGCGGGTGTGAGACCAGAAGCTCGACCGGCGGCTCGGCGGCTAGGCGAAACCGACCGCTCGAGTCGCTAAAAACCGTCTCGCCGCCGCCCTCGGCTCGAATCCGGGCGTGTTCGATGGCGACTCCCGCGGCACTCGTGACCCGCCCGACCACCGCGGCCCCAAGCGTCGCAGGGAGGAGGAAAACCACCAAAAGAGGAATCAGCCAGACCCTGCGCACGGGCGCTGTTTTATCGCAAGCCACGCGCAGTGTCGAGGCCAATCGGTAAGCCCGAACCCATATACTCCGCTCCGCCATGAGCCCATCGGTGGAGTTGCGCGACCTGCGCAAGAGCTACGGCAAGTTCACCGCCGTGGACGGGATCTCACTCGAGATCCCAAACGGCTCCATCTTCGGGCTTCTCGGACCCAACGGCGCCGGCAAAACCACCACGATTCGCATGTTGATGGACATCATCGCGCCCGACTCGGGGGCCATCCATTTCTTTGGTCGCGAGCGGCGCCCGCAGGACCTGCGACGCGTCGGCTATCTCCCGGAAGAGCGTGGTTTGTACCCCAAGATGACCGTTATCGACCAGTTGGTGTTCCTCGGTCGGCTTCGAGGCTTGACAAAGAGAGAGGCGGTACCGGCCATCGAACACTGGCTCGAGCGGATCGAACTTGCCGAATGGGGCAGGAAGAAGGTCGAAGAACTGTCAAAGGGGATGCAGCAGAAGATTCAACTCGTCGGCACAGTGCTTCACGACCCCGACATCGTCATTCTCGATGAGCCCTTCTCGGGTCTCGACCCGATCAATCAGGGATTGTTCAAGGATCTTCTGGCCGAGTACAAGGCAAACGGCAAGACGGTCCTCTTCTCGACCCACATCATGGAACAGGCCGAGAAGCTTTGCGACCGGATCTGTTTGATCTCGAGAGGAAACGCGGTCCTTTCCGGAGAGCTGGATCAGATCAAAGGTGATTTTGGCGGTCATTCCTTTCAACTGATCGCCGACGGTGACCTCGCAAAAGTCCAGGAAGTGCCTGGCGTCGAGCAAGCACTTCTCGACAACGGCGGCGCTAGGCTGGTGCTCTCCAACGAGACCGACGGCGCGTCGGTCCTTCGGGAGCTGGTCTCCTTTCTCACGGTCCACGAGTTTCGCTCCGAGGCGCCGGGGCTCGAAGAGATCTTTATCAAGGCGGTCAAGGGCAGCGGCTAGGGTGCTGAGCGTGCAGAACCTGCGAAACATCGGAGTCGTCGCCAAACGCGAGTATCTGTCGCGGGTCAAAACCAAGGGGTTCTGGATCGGAACGGTCGTTCTACCAGTCCTCATCGCCGCGCTTATGGTGCTGCCGAGTATCCTCCTCCTCAAGACCAAGTCGGCCCTCGAGACCGTGGTGGTCGACCAAACCGGCGTGCTCGCCCAAGACCTGCTCGCGCAGTTCGAGGGCAAAGAGTCGGACCTGGGCAGTGAGGCGGCACGGGTCAGCCTGAGCGCAGAGGAACCCACCGACGACCCGCTCGACAAGAGGGCGGAGCTCGATCGGCGGGTGCTGGCTGGCGACCTTGGTGCCTGGATCTGGCTGGATGAAGAATCGCTATCCGAAGGCACGGTCGAGTTCCACGCCGAGAGCGTTTCGAACTTCGTCACCCAGTCCGTGCTCGAGCGTGCCCTTTCCCGGGTCGTGCGCAGCCACCGTCTCGAAGGCGCCGGCTATGACCCCGAGACGATTTCGACGCTTGTTCGTTCGATCTCCCTCTCGACGGTTCGCGTGACCGAGACAGGCGGAAAGAAGGAAGAGGCGGTGTCGGGGATCATCGTCGCCTTCGCACTCTTCTTCATCCTCTACATCGTGCTGATCATCTACGGACAGCAGGTCCTGCACGGGGTACTCGAGGAGAAGACCTCGCGCATCGTCGAGGTGATCGTCTCGGCGGTGCGGCCTTTCGAGTTGATGATGGGCAAACTGGTGGGGATTTGCGGCGTCGCCTTGACCCAGCTCTCGATCTGGATCGCAACCATGGTCGTGGTGACGCTACCGGGTGTCGTCGCGGTGATGGCCTGGATCCCCGAGGACGTCTCGATCCCGTCTCTCCAGCCCTCCCTTCTCGTCCATTTCTTTCTGCTCTTCCTGCTCGGATTCTTTCTTTTTGCCAGCGTCTACGCGGCGATCGGCGCGGCTTTCAACAGCGTCCAGGAGGCGCAGCAGGTAGCCGGCGCGGCGGTGATTCTGGTGGTCGCTCCGTTTCTCTTCATGAACAGTGTGTTAAACGATCCCGATTCCACAATGGCGGTGGTCGCTTCGCTCGTTCCCTTTCTGACGCCGCTTCTCATGCTGCTCCGTATTGCCATCAAGACACCCCCGATGTGGCAGATCCTCCTCGGCTATCTGTT
>JAOTZA010000068.1 GCA_029861655.1 Acidobacteriota bacterium
CGGGACAGGCTTCTGGACGCCGCCGAGCGCCTTTTTGCCGAGCACGGAGCCCACCGTGCCTCGCTCCGGGCCATCACCCAGGAAGCGGACGCCAATCTAGCCGCGGTCAACTATCACTTCGGATCCAAGGAAGGCCTGCTGCGAGAAGTTCTGTCGCGACGCCTTCGTCCCCTCAACCGCGAGCGTCTCAACGCACTGAAGCGCGCCGCGGCCACAGCCCACCCCGAAGCCGCGAGAGTCGAAGACGTTGTTCGCGCCTTTGTCGCCCCGGTTCTTTCGATGGTGCAACGCGAACGGGGCGGGCACTGCTTCGCCCGCCTGGTCACTCGTCTTTTCTCAGAACCGGACCCGATCATGCGGCGGCTGGTGCTGGCCGAGTTCGACGAGGTCATCCCGCGCTTTACGTCGGCGCTCGGACTGGCTCTTCCCGACCTCCCTCGCGAAGAGATCTACTGGCGTTTCTCGTTCATGGTTGGAGCGATGACTCACACAGCCGGGCTCGGCTATCTGTTGCATGAACTCTCTGGCGGCCTCTGCGACCCACTCGATGTCGACGGTGTGACCGAGCGCTTGGTGAGGTTTGTCAGCGCTGGTTTGACGGCTTCGCCGACCGAAGTGACCGACCAAGGGGCCAAACGCTGACAAACACCATGTGCTCACGCACCTCGGTTCGCTCTTTCACCGGCCGCCTGTCCTTCGCAGCCGCCCTTGGCGCCCTCACCGGTTGCGCCGGGCTGAGTCCTCCCCAGCCGTCAGATCCGGCGCCGGTGACACCCGAGCACTGGCAAGCCGGCAGGATGGAGCAACAGGCGAGCGTGGGGGGCGGCACCGCAGTCGAGACCTGGTGGACGAGCTTCGGCGAAGCTGGGCTCGACGAGGCGGTGGAAACCGCGCTGGCCGACAATCTGGATGTGGCGGCTGCGGCGGCTCGAGTCGACGCCGCCCTGGAGCAGGCCCGGATTGCCGGAGCCCAACTGGTACCACAGGTCAGCAGCGCTTTCGAAGGCTCTCGCCGGCGTCAGAACTTCATCGGTCTACCCATCCCGAGCGCCGAGGGGCAAGTCTTGAGCAACACGTCGACGACGGTCGGCGTCTCGCTCGATGTCTCGTGGGAGATCGACCTGTGGGGCCGGCTTCGAAACACCAGAGCCGCGGGGGCAGCCCTCGCGCAAGCCTCGGCGGCCGACCTCGCGGCGACGCGCCTGTCGCTCGCCGGTCAGGTCACCAAGGCCTGGTTTGCCCTTCGCGAGGCGAAAGAACAGGTGCGCCTGGCACAGGAGACTCTGGAAAGTCGCCAGAAGACCTCGGGACAGATCCGAAGCCGCTACGAACGGGGCCTCCGATCGGCTCTCGATCTGCGGCTGGCGCTCACCAACGAGGCCAACGCCGAGGCCGTGCTGACGCGGCTCGAGCGGGGTCTCGACGCGACCCGGCGCCAACTCCAGGTACTCCTGTCGCGGTATCCGGCGGCCGCCACGCCAGCGCAATCTCCCCCCACCGGCACCGTCCTGCCGGCGCCTCCCGAATTGCCGCCGCTCGGCCTGCCGGCCGAGCTGGTTGCCCGGCGCCCTGACCTGAGGGCCACGGAAAGGCGGCTGAAGGCGGCTGGACTGGATGTCGCGGCAGCCCGTGCCCAGCTCTATCCACAACTCAGGCTGAGCGCCTCGGCGGGGCGACTGGGCCAAGAGATCGGCGACCTCGCTGACAACGATTTCTCAGTCTGGAGCCTGGCAGAGGGACTCTTGCAACCACTCTTTCAAGGCGGCCGGCTGCGGGCCGGTGTTCGGCTGGCCGACGCCCGGCTTCGAGAGACAGCGTACCGCTACGCTCACCAGACCGTGCTGGCCTGGGCCGAGGTCGAGAAAGCTCTCGCCGCAGAGACCTTCCTCGAGGCGACCCAAGAGGCCGTGGCGCGCGCGGCCGAGCAGGCGGCGGCCGCGGAAAAGCTCGCCGCACGAAGGTATCTAGAGGGCCTCAACGATTACCTGACCGTGCTCGAGACCCAGCGACAGGCCACGCTGGCACGCAGCCAGCTCATCACCGTCAGCCGGCAACAACTCGAGGCCCGTATTGATCTGCATCTGGCCCTCGGCGGTGGCTTGGGCCTCGAGAGTACCGAGACATCCGACTACTTGACGCGGGAGCTGAACCAGCAATGAAAAGACGAGCAAAGATCCTACTGCCCATTGTCGTGCTCCTTTTCGGGGCGGGTCTGGCGGCGGCAATCGTCAACCTTCGCCCTCGAGTCGAGCGTCGAGAGGTTCCGGCGCCGGCCCCCTTGGTCCGAGCCGTGACGGTCGAGCCCCAAGACCTTCTCTTGTCGATTCGTTCGCAGGGAACGATCGTGCCGGGTGTCGAGTCGGTGCTCGCCGCCCAGGTCGCAGGCAAGATCGATTGGGTCTCCCCCCAGTTTGCGGTCGGAGGCCAGTTCCGCCGCGGCACGGTACTGGCCCGGATCGAAGACAGCGACTACCGGCTGGCGCTGTCGCGGGCCGAAGCCGAGGTAGCGAGAGCGCAGACACGACTCGATCTCGAACTGGCAGAGGCGGATCAGGCGCTTCGCGACTGGCAGGAGCTCGGAAGAGGCGAACCCACGGCGTTGACTCTCAGGGAACCGCAGACCGCGGAAGCGCGTGCCTCTCTCCAAGCTGCTGAAGCGTCGGTCGAGCAGGCCCGGATCCAGCTCTCCCGGACCCGCATCGCGGCGCCGTACAACGGCCGCCTGCGACGCAAACTCGTCGATCTCGGGCAATTCGTGGCGCCCGGAACCCCGCTGATCGAGATCTTCTCTACCGAGTACGCCGAGATCGAGCTACCGGTAGCCAAGCGAGACTTGGAGTTTCTTCGCTTCGACCTCGCAGATCCCTCGGTGAGCGATCCGACGACGGTCGAACTGTCGGGAGAGCTTGGCGGCACTCGTCATACGTGGTCCGCCAAGCTGGTCCGCGCCGGGGGTGAGTTCGACCCACGAACACGGATGCTGTCTCTTTTCGCCCGGATCAAGGATCCCTTCGCCAAACGCGCGGGGGCCGAGTCCGCTGCCCTTCCAATGGGTCTCTTCGTGGACGCCGAGATCGAGGGCAAAACGATCCCAGGCGCCGTCCTGCTGCCGCGCTCGGCTCTGCGCGACAGAGATCGGCTCCTGGTCATCGACGAGGAGAGCCGGCTCCGCTTTCGCGACGTCGAGGTCGTCCGTCTCGACCGGGAAGACATCGTGATCGGATCCGGGATCGAGGCGGGTGAGCGTGTCTGCGTCTCACCGCTCGAAACCGTGGTCGACGGCATGACGGTGCGAATCGCCGAGCCGGAAAGCGCCGGTGAAAGCCCGGACCGGGAGCTGCTGTGAACCGCATCATCAACTGGTTTGCCGCCAACGGCGTCGCGGCGAACCTGCTCATGGTGTTCATCGTCGCCATGGGGTTTTTCTCGATCAGCAATATCAAGCTCGAGGTCTTCCCCGAATTCGCCACCGACATCATCCAGATCGCGATTCCCTATCCGGGTGCGGCGCCCGAAGAGGCCGAAGAAGGCGTAGTGGTGCGGGTCGAAGAGGCGATCCAGGATCTCGAGGGGATCGACGACATTCGCTCGACCGCCGCCGAGAACATGGGCCAGGTATCGGTCTTTCTGGTCCAAGGTGTCGACGGCCAGAAACTGCTCAACGACATCAAGGCCAGGGTGGACGCGATCGATTCGTTCCCCGACGAGGCGGAAGAGCCGGTCATCGAGGAGATCATCCGGCGTACCCAGGTCATCGAGGTCGCGGTCTCCGGGCCGGCTGAGGAATGGACCCTCAAACGGCTCGGCGAGAGAGTGCGCGACGACCTTTCGGCCCTGCCCGAGATCAGCCAGGTCGAGCTGGTGGCGGCCCGGCCCTATGAGATCTCGATCGAGGTCTCGGAGGAGACCTTGCGGCGCTACGGGCTCAGCTTCAAACAGGTCGCCGAGGCGGTCCGCTCGTCCTCTCTCGATCTGCCTGGCGGCCGCCTCAGAAGCCGAAGCGGCGAGATCCTTTTGCGAACCGAAGGCCAGGCCTATCGCGGCCGTGAGTTCGAGGTCATTCCCTTGCTGACCTTGCCCAACGGAACACGACTTCTCGTCGGCGACGTGGCGAAGGTCATCGACGGCTTCGCCGATTCTGATCAGCAGGCCCGCTTCGACGGCCAGCCCGCGGTTCTCGTTCAGGTCTACCGAGTCGGCGATCAGAGTGCTCTCGAGGTGGCGGCCGCGGTCAAGGACTACATTCGAGAAGCCCAACCGCGAATGCCCGACGGCATCCAGCTGAGCACCTGGAAGGACGACACCGTCGTCCTGCGCAGCCGTCTCGAACTGCTCACCCGGAATGGTCTGGCGGGATTCGCACTGGTTCTCCTGGTGCTAGCGCTGTTTCTCAAGCTGCGTCTCGCCGGTTGGGTCGCACTCGGGATCCCGATTTCGTTTCTCGGCGCCGCCGCGTTGATGCCGTTCTTCGACGTCTCGGTCAACCTCATCTCGCTTTTTGCCTTCATCGTCGTTCTCGGCATCGTCGTCGACGATGCCATCATCGTCGGCGAGAACATCTACACCCGCTACCAGGCGGGCGACGAAGGGCTGGCAGCGGCGGTCCCCGGTGCGCAACGGGTGTCTACCCCGGTGATCTTCGCGGTCCTCACGAGCGTCGCCGCCTTTGCGCCGCTTCTCGCGGTGACCGGCAACATCGGCAAGATCATGCGAGTGGTCCCGGTGATCGTCATCTGTACCCTGGTGTTCTCGCTCATCGAGTCTCTTCTGATCCTGCCCAATCACCTCTCACATCTGCACCGGCGGGGCACAAGCCCGGGATTCTGGACCCGTGTTCAGCGCCGCGTCAGCGCCGGTCTGGGATGGCTGATCGAGCGTTCCTATCAACCCACGCTTCGCCGCGCCATCGAGTGGCGATACCTGACGCTCTCCGTCGGTCTGGCCGCTCTTTTGCTCAGCTTTGCGGTCGTCCGCGGTGGTTGGGTCAAGTTCAACTTCCTGCCACCGATCGAGGCCGACAACGCGGCGGCCATGGTGACCATGGCCCAGGGAACGCCGACCGACGTCACCGCCGAGGTGGTCCGACGCATGGAGCGCGAGGCGCTCGCGCTCCAGCGCGAGCTCGAGGAGACGACGGGAGAGAGCTCGATCGTTCATCTTCAGGCATCGGTGGGCGAACAGCCCTTTCGTACGCGTCAGAGCCGTCAAGCCGCCGGGGCCGGCCGCAACTTCGGAGGCTCGCATCTCGGGGAAGTCACGATGGAGCTCACGCCTTCGGAAGAGAGGACGCTGTCCAGCACCGAGATCGCCAACCGCTGGCGTGAGCGGGTGGGCGCGGTCCCCGACGCGGTCGAGCTCAGCTTTACGTCGTCGCTCTTCTCGGCCGGTGAGGCCATCAACATCGAGCTCACCGGCCCCGACATCGACGAGTTACGCTCCATCTCGGCTCGCTTGAAAACGGAGCTGGCAAGTTACCCGGGGGTTCAGGACGTCGCCGACTCCTTTCGCATCGGCAAGCGGGAGCTGGAGCTGCGGATCACACCCGAAGCCGAGCTCGCCGGACTGACACAAAAGGACCTCGCCCGACAGGTGAGGCAGGCTTTCTATGGCGAGGAGGCCCAGAGGATCCAGCGCGGCCGCGACGAGGTGAAGGTGATGGTGCGCTTCCCGGAGAACGAACGACGCTCGCTCGGCGACCTCGAGGAGTTCCGCATCCGGCTACCAGGAGGAGTCGAGGTGCCGTTCACCACCGCGGCAACCGCGAGCCTGTCCCGCGGACCGGCCTCGATCAGCCGCACCAACCGTCAGCGGGTCATCAACGTCACCGCCGACGTGGACCTCGACAAGGGCAACACGGGTGAGATCCTCGCCGATCTTGGGGCCAGCGTGGTGCCCGAGATTCTGGCCGACCATCCCTCGGTGCGCTTTTCCTTCGAGGGCCAGCAAGAAGACCAGCGCAAGACACTGAGCGATCTCAAGCGAGGTTTCCTCGTCTCCTTGCTGGTGATCTACGCCCTCCTGGCGATCCCGTTCAAATCATATCTTCAGCCGTTGATCGTCATGAGCGCGATTCCGTTCGGCCTGATCGGCGCCATCTGGGGTCATTTGCTCATGGGCAAGGACATGGCTATCTTGTCGATCTTCGGAATCGTCGCGCTCACTGGAGTCGTTGTCAACGACAGCCTGGTGATGGTCGACTTCATCAACCGGTCCTACCGCGGCGGGGTGAGACTTCAGGAAGCGCTCGAGCGTGCCGGCTCGGCTCGCTTCCGCCCGATCCTCCTGACCTCGCTCACCACCTTCGCCGGGTTGACCCCCCTGCTGCTCGAAAAGAGTCTGCAGGCGCAGTTCTTGATCCCGATGGCGATCTCGCTGGCTTTCGGGGTCCTCTTCGCCACCTTCATCACCTTGCTGATGGTGCCGGTTCTCTACACCGTGCTCGAGGATTTTCGCGCCCTCGCTTCCCGGCGATTCACTCCAACCCCTTTCGATGATCCGCAACCCACGGCGAGCTGAAGACCGGCGAACGGGGAAGAAGCCCGTTCGAGCACCGAGACAGCATAGGATGCAGGGCGAATGAACGAACCACGTCGCAGGGCCGCCGACACTCTGCAAGTGGTCGAGGGCCTTCTCGAGTCGCAATTGGGACGGACCGTCGAGGGCCGACCGCTGGCGCGGTTGGCCGCGACCGCAGCGATCGACTACTCGGGGGCGGCGTGGGGCACTCTTTTTCTCGACGAAGGAACGGGTCTCGAGGCCGTTCTCACCTTGCGTCACGATCTCGAGACGCCTGCAGATGAAGAAGCCGTTGTGGACCCTGAGATCCTGCGGCGTGTCACGAGTTCGGGCCAGGTCGAGCTAGACCACGAGAGGCTCGCGGCGCCGATTCTTCTTGAAGGAGGGCTCAGGGGAGTGCTCTACCTCGACGGAATCGAAGAATCCGCCATGGGGGAGGCCGGAAATCTGGCAGGGGCAGTGGCGAAACGTATCGCCTCGTTCCTCCACAGCGCCGACCTGGTCGACCGTGTGGCGAGGCAGCAGAAGGGCCTGGAGGAGCTCGAAAAACTGGGTACCACGCTTGGCGGTCCAGAACTTCGCAGGCGTGATTTCGACAACGCCGCCGAAAGTGCGCGCAGAGGAACCGCCAGCGATATCGGCGTGCTGGTAATTCTCGGACCCCAAGGCGCTCTCGCTGCTCACAGCATCTCCGGCGCCAGAGCCACGGAGATCGGTCCGGTCGTCGACAATCTGGCGCGATCGCTTACGCCCAGCGGATCCGCGCCGCATGAACCGGCGCTCGGCACTCATCAGCTGCTCGAGGCGTTCTGGGCCGATGAATTGACCGCGACGGGTGAAGAAGCAGAGCGCAGGGCAGCTGGTTTCGTCGCCGTTGGACGGCAAGCCGATGTCGCCTTCGAACCGGGCGATCGCACTTTCTTGCGGGCTCTCGCTCATCTGATCGGTGGCGCGGTAGGCCGTGAACGGTACTTCCGCCGCGCCGCCGAAGATCCGGTAACCGAAACGGGCTCGCGTCTGGCCCTTCACCTCGGGTTGGCGGAGGCGCGCGGCCGCGCTCTCGCTACGGGAAGACCGTTTTCGGTCCTTCTCGCAGATATCGATGACTTCAAGCTCGTCAATGACGAATACGGTCATCTGGTCGGTGACGAGGTCCTGCGACGAGTCGCAGAGGCCCTGCGTGCCCGCCTTCGGACGCACGATTTCGTGGCGCGTTTCGGGGGTGACGAGTTTGTTCTGATCCTGCCCGAAACAACGGCTGCCGAGGCTGCGAGACTGGCCGAAAAGCTCCGCAATCTGATCGCCGAGAGCACTTTCTCGCACCATAAAATCAGACTCTCGCTATCGATCGGCGTCGCCGTTTTCTCGCCCGAAATGGCCGACGACAGCGAACTGTTACGCCGAGCTGACCGAGCTCTTTACGATTCCAAGACCGCCGGGCGCAACCGCGTTTCGGTCTTCAGTTGAGAGTCTCGATGAGAACCTATCTGGATCTTCTCGACCGCATCCTCACCGAGGGAGTCGAGCGCCCCGACCGCACTGGAACGGGAACGCTGGCGCTGTTCGGCCATCAGATGCGGTTCGACCTAAGGAAAGGATTCCCGCTCCTTACAACCAAGAAGCTGCATCTTCGCTCGATCCTCTACGAGCTCCTCTGGTTTCTCAAAGGCGAGACGAACATCGAGTACCTGACAAAGAACAAGGTCTCGATCTGGAACGAGTGGGCCGACGCCAACGGTGACCTGGGACCGATCTACGGCTCCCAGTGGCGTTCGTGGCCGACGACCGGCGAGGACACGATCGACCAGATCTCACAGGTTGTCGAGCAAATCCGATCCGATCCCTTCTCACGCCGGCATATCGTCAGCGCGTGGAATGTCGCCGATCTCGAGCACATGGCGCTGCCTCCTTGTCACACCATGTTCCAATTTCATGTTGCCGAGGCAAAGCTCTCCTGTCAGCTCTACCAGAGGAGCGGCGACGTCTTTCTTGGCGTACCGTTCAATATTGCCTCCTATGCGCTTCTGACTCTGATGATGGCTCAGGTGTGCGAACTGGATCCGGGAGACTTCGTCCTGACCCTCGGTGATGCGCACCTTTACTCGAACCATCTCGAACAGGCCCGATTGCAGTTGACTCGCACCCCGGGAGCGCTACCGACCATGAAACTCGATCCCGAAATCCGTTCAATCTTCGACTTTCGGTTCGAACATTTCACCCTCGAAGGGTACGAACCCCAGCCGCACATCAAGGCACCTATCGCCGTATGAGCGGCCGACCGATGCGTCTATCGTTGATCGTGGCGATGGCCGACGACGGCGTCATCGGGTCCGAGGGCGACCTACCCTGGCACCTGCCAGCGGATCTCAAGCGCTTCAAACGGCTGACGATGAATCATCACCTGATCGTCGGTCGCAAGACTTTCGACTCGATTGGCAGAGCTCTTCCCGGGCGCCGGATGATCGTGCTGACCCGCGGCGACGGATCCGGTCTGCCGGACAGCGTTGAGAGTGTCGCCACTCTGGAGGAAGCGATCGAAGCGGCCCGAAGCGGCGCCGAAGAAGAAGCGTTTGTCGGTGGCGGCGCCTCGCTATACGCCCTCGCGCTCGAACGTGCCGACCGCCTCTACCTGACCCGTGTCCACGCCACTGTGGCCGGTGACGTGTTTTTTCCGGACACCGAGCTTCTCGGCTGGGAGCTCGTCTCCCGCGAGGACCACGCCCCCGACGATCGCCACGAGCACGCGTTCAGTTTCGAGGTGTGGTACCGCTGGTAGGGGTTCGCAATGGCGGGTCGGCTGCTTGCAGCCCGGTCGAACGCGCGGCTGGAAACGGCGCTCGTTGCGTGGGCTTCGAATGTCGGCTCGCGCCTCGTTGTTCGCCCGCGCGGGCCAACCTCGGCCTCCCAACCACCTTGAGCGCCCTCGGGCTCACAGCGTTCCTGCCGGCGCATTCACCGGGCTGCGTGAAACGCCGACCGGCTACGACCTCACCCAGCGGTTCGGCGGTCTTTGTCGGCTGCCTCGGTCCAGCGCTCCGTTGCCGAGCGAGCCATGTGGCGTCCCGGTCGGAGGCTCCACCAGGGACGTTTGACCGAGCGCATAGCAAGATCCGTTAAAGGCCGAAACGATCCGGCGCGAGGGAAACCGAGGCGCGTGCCTCTAGTTCACCGGAGTCCGAGTAGCGCGCGCCGTGCCCTGCGGAGACTCCGGCCGGGCCGCCAGGGCTCGCGAGTGCGGCGACTACACGCCGCCGAGGACGACCTAAGAACTCATCCCGCCCAGCGCGGCCAAGATGGTGTCGGCGCCCGAGACGTCGACCCCGCGGCCGCTCTCGACATTGAGAACTTTGACGACACCATCTTCGACAATCGCCGCAAAGCGCCGCGAGCGAACCCCCATGCCGGCACCGGTGAGATCGAGTTCCAGACCTAGCGCCCGCGTGTACTCGCCGCTACCGTCGGCGAGCATCAGCAAATGCCGTTCGACACCTGCGACCTTCCGCCATGCATCCATCACAAAAACGTCGTTGACCGACAGACAAGCGACGGTATCGACGTCCAGCGCCTTGAAATCCTCGATCCGAGCCAGGTAGCCCGGCAAATGCGTGTCCGAGCAGGTGGTGGTAAAGGCCCCGGGAACGGCAAAGAGCACGACCCGCTTGCCCTCGAAGATCTCCTCAGCCGATAGGGTCTCGACTCCAGCGGGTGTCATCGTCCGAAATCGACCTCTCGGAAGACGCTGTCCCGGCTTGATTCTCACCTCTCTCTCCATTCCCTTGGGGAAACGTTTTCGGACACTACCATCGCCCGCCGTGAGCGCGAGTCACGCTAGAATCCTACCGTGTCTGATTTCGAGGAATTGATCCGGTCGTGGGACGGTTTCGCCGTTGTCAGCCGTTTTGACGACGTCACCAAGAGCTGGATCTTCATCTGTCTTCACGACCTCACTCTGGGACCCGCCAGCGGCGGAACCCGAATGAAGGTCTACTCATCCCCCGCCGAGGGCCTACGCGACGCTATGCGGCTTGCTGAGGGCATGACCCATAAATGGGCTGCCGCGGACCTGAAATACGGCGGCGGCAAAGCCGTTCTGGCCACCGAGCGTCCACTCGAAGGAGAAGAACGCCAGGGTCTCCTTGCCCGCTATGGTGACCTGATTGCTTCTCTTGGCGGCGTCTTTCAGACCGGGGAGGACATGGGCACCACCCAGCAGGACTTGATTGCCGTCTCGAGACGTACTCGTTTTGTCCACGGCTTCGACGCCAGCGGCGCCAAGGCCGACCCGGGCCCCTATACGGCACGTGGCGTCTACAAGGGAATGCGGGCCGCGATCGAACACGCTTTCGACAGCAGGGACTTCTCCGGCCGCTCCGTGCTGATTCAGGGCGTGGGCAACGTCGGCCTGGAATTGGCCCGATTACTGGCGGGGGCAGGCGCCCGGCTGCTGCTGAGCGACATCGACCATCAGCGTCTGGAGGCGGCGGCCACCGAACTGTCGGCCGAGATCGTCGAGCCCGACAAGGTCCGTTCGACCGTCTGCGACGTCTACGCGCCGTGTGCCGTGGGCGGAACCCTCGACCGAGAATCTATTGCAGAACTTGGCAGCCGTGTCGTCGCAGGCTCGGCGAATAATCAACTGGGCAAGGAAAGCGACGCACAGAGGCTCGAGGAGCGCGGTATCGTCTGGGCTCCCGATTTCATCATCAACGCCGGCGGCGCCACGGCTTTCGCCCTCTTGCACGACGACCACAAGTCTCGAGACGAGATTCTAGAGGCGGTCGACGGTATCGAGACCACGATCCGCGAAGTCCTCACCGAGGCCCGTGAGCGCGGCGAATCCAGTCTAGCGACCGCCAAACGCCGCGCCCGCCGAACTCTCGACGCCAACAGACGCCCGGCTCTCTGAAGAAGCGACCAAGTCACGCAATAGGTCCCGTATCCGAGTCTCGCGAGCCTCGGGTGTCAGTTCGGCGATTGCCTCAACGGCGCCGTAGAACGATGCGAGCTCGCCGGCGCTTTCTTTCAACAGCACACCAAACGCCGGCGTCCACTGGTTGTAAGCCTCGATCGCCACCAGATCGGCGTTGTTCCATAGCCGCTTGGCGGGTTCGGCAGACCCACCGATCTCGGCACTCCAGGACTCTTCGAGATCCCTGTACGCTTCACCGAGCTCGTTGAGAATAGATCGCTTAGCGGCGCGCTTCTCTTCTTCTTTCGACTCGCCGGCGTAGAGCACCTCCAACCGTTTCCGATACGCCAGCAGCAAGGTGATCGCCTCGCTTCGGCGCGCGTGACCGGACTCGTAGTTTGCGATCGCCTCCAGTTCGCCGCGCGACGTCAACCAACGCCTGACCCCTTCATTTTCCACAAATGTCGCAAACGACTCGTTGAACCGAGTGTCTCCTTTGATGTAGACCTTCTGATGCGCCAACTCGTGGAAGAGCACACCGGCCAACGCCGGTGGCGAATCGAAGACAAAAGTCGACAACACCGGGTCACGAAACCATCCGAGCGTCGAGAAGGCGCGCACGCCGGACACCGTGACGTCGAAGCCTCGACGGTCGAGCCGCGAGGCAAACAGACGGGCACGGCGCTCGGAGAAATATCCGCGGTAGGACACGCAACCAGCCACGGGAAAACACCACGACACGGGCTCGAGAGAAAGCTCTGGTGCAGCGGTCACCACCCACGTCGCGTACTCCCGATCGATCTCAGCATAGCGCCGATAACTGCCGTTGTCTGGCAGCAGCAGCTCTGCGGACGCAAAGGCACGAGCGCCCACGACGACCTCGAGCTGTCGCTTCAGTCCCTCGGGCGTCGCCGGGTCGCCGAGAACCTTTTCGATCGACCGGTCTGCCGCCAGCATGCGGAGCCCACCCCATGCCGCCTGCGCATAGTAGGCGACTGACG
>JAOTZA010000361.1 GCA_029861655.1 Acidobacteriota bacterium
TGGGCATTCGCCTCGCCGACTTTCTCGCTAATCGCTTCGTTAGCTTCGAGCATGGCCTCGAGGGTCGGCGAGATGCTGTAGAGACCCCGGCGCCATTTGCCACCGGTGTGGTGAGCCAGCCAACCCCAGGCGGAGATCGTTCCGTCTTCCACGGCCGCGTCATAGACGGGTTTGTAGACCGTCTCGACAATCATGTCCACCAGCCACTGCTCTGTGGGTTCGCATTGGAAATAGGTTGAATAGGCAAAGGGTCGTGGCGTAGCGTCGTCCGATTGAGCTCCAGCCGATAGCGGTAGCACAAGTAGCGCTGCGAGCGCCGTGAGTGAAACGTGAATCTTCAACATAGGGTCTCCTTAGAAAAAGCCGCGCAGTGGCTACGGCAACAGCCCCCGCCTCGAAACGTCGTGTTTCGAGGTCATCGAGTCACCGCTTGCGCCGGTTCCGCAAAGTATAGGACACCCTGGATGGAGGGCCAAGGCGCCCGTCGCGTCTATTCGGTCCTCGCCTCAGCCGCAGAGAACGCTGCCACCGTTGACATTCAGGATCTCACCGGTGATGTTGCGTGCTGCTGGGGAGGCGAGGAAGACGACCGGTGCGGCGATGTCCTCGGGTGGAGCGATGCGGCCCAATGGGATCGTCGCGGCGATTCGCTCACGGCCTCCGTCGGCAAAGGCGCTCTCGGACATCTCGGTATCCACCCAGCCCGGGGCGACTGAGTTGACCCGCACTGCGGGCGCCAGCTCGCTGGCCCAGGACTTTGTGAGGGCGATGATCGCGCCCTTGCTGGCGGCGTAGGGACTGTACTCCGCCTCACCGCGCTGGCCGGCGGTGGAGCTGATGTTGACGATCGAGCCGTCATCCGATCTCCGCAAGAGCGGCAGAGCCTCTTGGGCGAGACGAAAGGGCGCACGCACGTTGAGCTTCCAGGTGTCGTCCAGAAGCCCGGCGTTGAGACTCTCGAGGGGGTTGTGGACCCAGACTGCTGCGTTGTTGACCAGGCAGTCGAGTCTCCCCCACTCCGCTTCCACAAACTCTAGAAGCTCTCGAGCGGCCGTCTCGGCCGAGAGATCGGCGGCAACCGTGAAATGACGCCGTTCGGAAGAACCCTCCAAACCGTTTAGGCCCTCCAGCACCCTTTGCGCTTCCTCGGCCGCCCGGCGATAGTGAACGCAGACCGAGGCACCGACCGCGGCAAACGCTCGACAACAGGCCGCACCGATCCCGCGGCTGCCGCCGGTGACGAGAACACGGCGATCGGAGAGATCGATCACGTGGTCTCGACGACCATGGCGATACCCTGGCCGCCGCCGATGCAGGCCGATGCCACGCCAACACCCCCACCTCGACGCCTGAGCTCGTTGAGCAGTGTCAGCACGATGCGGCTGCCGGTCGCGCCCAAGGGATGACCCAGCGCGATGGCTCCGCCGTTGACGTTGAGCTTGTCCACATCCAGTTCGAGATCTCGGATGACCGCCAGGATCTGGCCGGCGAAGGCCTCGTTGATCTCGATCAAGTCGAAGTCTGAAACCTCGAGACCGGCCTTTTCGGCCGCCGCCCGGATCGCCGGCGCCGGACCGATTCCCATCCGGGAGGGTTCGACTCCGACGACGCTCCACGAAAGGATCCTGCCCAGAGAGTCCTGTCCGGCCGTCGCCGCGTTCTGGTGGGTCGTCAGCAGAAGCATCGCCGCCCCGTCGACGATCCCCGACGCGTTTCCGGCGGTGACAAATCCGTCCTCGTCGAACACCGTCGGGAGCTTCTCGAGCGTCTCGACCGTAGTGTCGGGGCGCAAATGCTCGTCGCGCTCCACCAGCCGCGCTCGTTTGCCCCGTCCCACTTCGATCGGCGCCACCTCCTCAGCGAGCCGCCCCGAGTCCCAGGCGGCGGCAGCACGCTGCTGCGACATCACAGCAAACTCGTCTTGCTCTCGCCGTGTGATCTCGTAGTCACGCGCCAGGTTGTTACTTGTCTGCGCCATAAAACAACCACAGAACGGGTCTAGGAGTGAGGCCATGAGCAGGTCCTCGAGCTTGCCTCGGCCCAGACCCAGACCTTGTCGCGCACCATAGATGCTATGGGGCGCCTGCGACATGTTCTCCATCCCGCCGACCAGACAGGTGGTCGCCTCCCCGGCCAGCATCAGATGGGCACCGGAGATGATCGACTGAATCCCAGATCCACACAGCCGGTTGACCGTCAACGCGGGAGACTCCTTCGGAACACCCGCTTTGAGGGCCACGTGACGGGCGCCGTAGATCGCGTCTGTCGAGGTCTGGAGCGCGTTGCCCACCACAGTGTGGTCGACGCTCGCCGGATCGACACCGGTGCGTTCAAATACGGCCTTCGCCGCATGGGCGCCGAGGTCGATCGCCGACACTCCGGCCAACGATTGATTGAACTCTCCCATCGGGGTTCTCACCCCGTCCAACAAGACCAGATCTCTGATATCCATTAGCGAGTACCTCCGCGTGCTATCCAACCGGTGTTCGAGGCGTCAGAATTCCAGGCCGTGGAACCGCCGCCGCCACCGATCGAGGTTTGGCAGCTCGCGCGTGCGGTGCGCCAGAAGAACAAAGACCCTATCGCGCTGCGGGTCGACCCAGCAACTTCCTCCGGTAAAGCCGATGTGGCCGAATGACCCTCGGCTCAAAGCCGGCCCGGCGCTTTTCTTCACCCGCCGGCGCTCCCATCCACAGGCGAACGTACGCCCTCCCGTGAGCGCGCGGCGAACGGCGGCTGCCGAGAGCAAGCCTCCGGGGCTCAGCCACTCCTGAACCAATCGCCAAAGTGCTTCCGGGGTCGAGAACAAGCCGGCGTGCCCTGTGTAGCCACCCAGAAACCGCGTATTTCCGTCCTGCACCGAACCGGATCTCGGCGGCGACAGCGGTTCCAGCTCCAGGCCTTCGGCTGATGCCAACTCGACTTCCCGCCGCGTGTCGAGCTCGCAGCGCATCGCATCGGCCGCTTCCACGGGCGTCGTTCGAAGGCCATCCTCGCCCAGTGGCTCGAGCAGGAACTCTCTTAAGAGCTCGTCGGGAGTCCGACCGAGCACCCGCTCGGCGGCGAGGCCCCAGAGGATGTAGCCCAGATCGCTATAGGTACCCGCGCTCGCGCCCAGCAGTTCCCCATCAAGAAGAAGACGCTCCACTTCCTGCCGCCGGTGGCATCTGAGATAGAGAGGCGTCCAGGGCCTCAGACCCGACCGGTGGCGTAGTAGATCCTCGAGAGTGCGGCGCGCCAGCTTCGGCTCGCAACGGACCCAGATCTCACCCACAGGGGTTGAGAGAGGCAACCGTCCACCCGCGTCGAGACAAAGTGCCA
>JAOTZA010000360.1 GCA_029861655.1 Acidobacteriota bacterium
GGTTGAGGAGCGGCCCTGAGAAGAATGCCGGCTGCGGGTCCTGGCCAGTAGCGGTGAGTCGATTGCGGATCGTGTTTCCGGAAAGGAAGTCGTAGATGGAGTTCCCCGTGGCGTCCTGATTCGTATAGCTCGCCTGCAGAGAGGAGCCGTTGCCGAAGGTGTGCCGGTACTGCACCTCGAGATCGAGTACCTCGGTAAAGCCGCTGTTGCTGTAGATGGTGATCTGTCCACGGGTGGGATCGGGCCGCCCACCATCGAGCTCGAAAAGCCGCCTGTTGTCTGTATCGGTGAAAAAGAGATCCTTGCTATCCGAGTAGAAGGCGTGGAAGCCGACACTACCGCTCGCTCCGACCTGGCGCTCGTAACCCAGGACCACTTTCGTGATCTCGGGCAACTTGAGACCCGGATCGACGACCCTCTCGTTTTGTGGAGTTGTTGAGACGGCTACAAAGGTCACGGGATCGACCGGTCCGAACAAGGCGAGGGGGCGCAGAGCGCCGACGTGGCCGATGAGGTTGGTCCGATCGTGGTAGATCCCCGCCCCGAAGCGGACCACCGAGCGGCCGTCGCCCTTCGGATCGAGAGCGAAACCAACGCGTGGCTCGAAGGTGTCTTCGCCGACGAGGTCGTTGTGGTCATAGCGTGCGCCCAGGTTCAGCGTCCAACGGTCGTTCTTGAACCAATCGTCCTGGACAAACGCGTAAAAGGTGGTGACCGAGACGGAGAGGTCGGTTGGGGGGAGGTAGAAGGCGTTGCTGGGAATCGGCCCGTTGAAGTCGTCGACGAAGCCGTAACTCAGAGAGGTGAACTGCTCCTGCACGCTCCGTTGCTTGAACTCGGTCCACCCGGCACCAGCCCGCAAGGAGTGATCGCCGCGGACCCAGGAGAGGCGCTCGTTGATTTCGAAGCTTTCGATCTTGTTGTCGTTGTCTGGCGAATTGGTGCCCTCGGCGTGGAATATCGTCGCCCCGGCCGGCCTGACACTGCCATCGCTGGGGAACAAGCGAAGTCGCCGCGGGTTGTCGAGGTCCGAGACGAAAACCCGATCCGCCTGGGTGGACGAGACCAACGATTCGAGCGTGAACGTCGGCCCGACCTGGGCGACGTGGCGCAACGTGATACCCAGGGACTCGTTCGTGTAGTGCTCGGGTATCAGGAACTCGGGGCCCGAGCGGAAGATGGAGTTCATGATATCCGCGCGCTCATCGTTGTAAAAGGTGGAGAGCGTCAGGGTGTTCGCATCGGAGAGCTGGTGGGTCAGCTTGCCGGTCAGGCGGTCGCGCTTGGTGTGGTTCGCGGTAATCCCGAGTCCGGCCAGGCCTGGGAACGTAACGACCGGGCTCTCATTGAAGTCGTAGCCGAGCTCATGGTCGTCGTTCTCGTAGGTCACGAAGTAGTGCGTCTTGCCCGGCTTGATGGGGCCACCCACAGTCAGCGAGAATTGGTCACGGGTAAACTCCTGGGCTGATCTCTGTACGCCGGCTGCGGTCGACCCCGATTCCACCAATGAATCGCTCTGGCGCTGAATAGTCGCCGACGCGTGCACCTGATCGGTTCCGGAGCGGGTGATGACATTGATCACAGCCCCGGATGCATTGCCGTACTCAGCCGAAACGAGAGAGGTCGCCACCTGGACCTCCTGAATGGCGTCCACATTGAAGGACTGCATTGCCGTACCCGTTTGAAAGGTCGCCCCCGCCTGGCCGGTGCCGGCTGAGGTTCGGGGACCATTGCGGACTTCGACCGACGCGAGATCGTCGGCGTTCAAGTCACTGAGGTCGTTGTTGGAGGCTCCATCAATGAGGAAGAGGTTCTGGTTCATCCGCGCCCCATGAACGCTGATGCTGTTTGCGGGGCCGTTGCCCTCGAGGCCGCCACCGACGATCCCGGTGTTGACCCCAGGCAGGATTTTCAGAACGTCCAGAAAGGTCCGGTTTTGAAGCGGCAGATTCTGGATCTCCTCGAGGCTGATGTACTCGTTGACCTGCGAATCCACCGTCTCGACGAGCGCAGCCTCTCCGATCACGGTGATCTCGCTGCTGATCTCGGTGGCGAGCTCGAGTGCATAGTCATGACGTTGAGTGCTTCCGACCCGGACCGTCAGCTCGACGACAGCCGGAACGGAATAGCCGTCCATCTTCACACTCAGGCGGTAGTCTGCAGGTGGAAGGTCTGTGAAGTTGTAGAACCCCTCCGCGTCGGTGGTGGCGGTACGCGGTTGATCGATGCCGGTGTGCTCGAGGGTGACCGTTGCCCCCTCCACTGGCGTGCCGCCTTCGCCGGTAACGTTGCCCAGGACCTGGCCGGTAGTGCCGAACTGCGCCTGGGCTGGAATCGGGCCGAGCAGCAGCGCCGCCATCAGTGCCCATCCAAGAGCGTGGGTGGGCAGAGCCGTGAGTTTCTTGTGTCGAAGCATCTTGGATTCTCCTCTTCTATTGGTTTCGTTCTATTGGTTACGTTTCGATTCAGGAAACCTAAGACTCGACCTTGGCGACCAGCCGAGCGTTGGTCACGGGAAGATGGCAGAGTTTCTCGTCACAGGCCTGGAAATCGACCAGAAGAGTCGCCACATCGCCGCTACCCTCTAGCGGTACTTCGATTCGGAAAGCCCCATAGAGGCGTCCCTGCTCTCCCACTTGTGGCACGAGGGGGTCGGTAGCCACCTGGTAGCCGAATCCGGCGGGCGCTCGCACGCCGAACTCGAACTGAGCGCCGGAGCCCGGAGCGTAGATCCAGAACCCGGGCTCGAGCTCGAAATCGAGCCTCGCCCGCGCCACCTCGCCATCGGCCACAACCGAGAGCGCGACATCGACGGCCGGGCGCTTCAAGGTCGACAGCTTGTCGAGGGCTTGAGCCGTAGCGGCGAATCGAGCCGGGGACTCGGCGTCCGCATCCCCTGGGCCGCGAGCTGGTTGGAAGCGGTAGCCGTTCCAATCGGAGGCAAAGAGCTGGTCCTCGTTGTCTTCGAGCCAGCTCCGCCAGGCGGACGCCGACTCGTGCTGCTCTCCGGTGTAGCGGGTCAGCAGCCTCTGCGCGCGCTGGGCGCTCTCTGGATCCGTGTTCTTTCGCAGATCCTCGATCGCGCGCCGCAACAGGGCCGGGTCGTTGTTCGCGATGCGCAGCGCCCTCGCGTCTTCATCGACCTCGAACTTCCCATTGAGACGATAGTAGACCTTGCCGTCGTACTCATTACCTACGTTGGCGCCGTTCCAGTAGAGGTAGGGCGCATTCTCCCGGTACCAGTTCTGGCGGTCCGCCTTCGAACCGCGCACCACTGCCGGGACCGCCTCTCCGAACTGATATTCGAGGTTGCGCTCTCGC
>JAOTZA010000362.1 GCA_029861655.1 Acidobacteriota bacterium
GCTTCGGTCCCTGGGGCTCTCGGGCGAGATCGGCCGGGTCGAGATCGACGCCACGGTCGGCGGCGCGTTCCTCTTCAGCGACATGCGCGAGGGCGTCGAGGCCAAGCACTGGGGGACCTACCTCGAACTCGAGCGCCCCGAGAAGATCGTCTTCACGTGGTGGACTCCGGAGTCCGAGAACGACTCGATCTCCCGGGTCGCGCTGGTCCTCGAACCCCAGGGCGAGGGCTGCGTGGCTACGATCACCCACCACATGGACGTGCGGTGGGCGGAGGACGTCGACAAGGCCGAGAGCGGCTGGAGCTGCATGTTGGCGGCGTGTGGGGAGCTCTTGGGATCGGACTGATCACACCAGGTGGCGTTGGTGCGCGTCATGCCCGAGAAGCGCGGCATATCGGGCCAGCCCACTCGGCTCTCGCAGCTCGCTGCGCAGGCACTGCTCTTAGGCTCTAGCTGGGTGACATCTGGGACCCCCCCTGTCGCCTGCGCGAACGGTAGGGCGAAGAGAACCAGACAGCCAACGCCGACGCGACTGGAATCGCTCCCGGACACGGTTCGAGTCTAGCCTGTGGCCTAGAGACCTCTCGTGTTCGGATGCTTCCAGTGCTCCGACGAAGAGTTCCGCCGACCGACTTCTACATTAAGACGGGTCCCACCCCTTAGGGTATTCCGCTGTTGCCGACTTTGACGATATTAGGGAGTTGTTCGGAGCAGATAGGCAGCGCGCTGGAGACGGACATCTCCGATCCAACCGGCAGTTGGCCCCGGATCGGGCGCAACCACCGTGCCACACCCGCCGTCTCGGGAGAGCGGCGAGCGTTCGACTCGAAAGATCACCAGATAAGGAGGAAGCAAACGTGAGGATTACCAGGATCGTATTGACCCTGACCCTGATTTTGGGCTGCGCCCACAGCGGCCCGGCCGAGGAGGCTGCCCCACCAGACGCGACCAAGGAGAAGGCCCAACAGATGAAAGAGTACGTCGTCCGCCTCACTGCGGGACCGCACAGAATCACGGGTACCGACAAAGAGGCTGTGCCCGTTCCCCCGTTCCAGTGGAACAATCATTTCGAGGTGGTGGTGACCTGGGAAGAGCCTGTAGAGGGGCTCTCGACCAAGCTATTTGACTTCCGGATCATCACTTACGACGCAGAGATGGTGACCTGGACCTGGGAAGAGCAGCGGCCCGTGCTGGTGGGAGAAACCGGCGTTCGGATTGAAGAGGTCGAGTTCTTGTACACCGGCAAGGAGAGAGCCAGCCAGATCATCGCGCTACATGAGCCGAAGGGCTGGAGCCCGAACGGGACACCCACCCTGATCATGTTCACTCAGACGGTCGAGCTCACGAGAGACGGCGAGCGGGAGACGCTCTTCACCCTGGATCCGCCCTGGGTGCCGATTCCGTTCCCCTAACGGCCGACCTTGCTCTCCAGAATCCGGCGGAACTCAGCGTCGTCGAGATAGTCGTCGAACACCAGGTCCTTCTCGAACTCCTGTCGCGGGTAGCCGGCCTGGATGGACTGCTGTATATACTGGAGGGACGTCTCACGCTCTCCTGCCAGGGCGTAGACCTGCGCCGCGTTGAAGAAGATCGCGCCATTCCCTGGGGCGAGCCGCTCGGCCTCGTGGATGTTGTCGATCGCCTCGACATGGCGGCCGAGCTTGGCGGCGCAGACGGCACGCGACCCGAGTGACGGCGCGTTGCGAGAGCTCGCCGCGAGCATCCGGTCGTAGCTCTCCACCGCCCTCTCGAAGTAGACCCGTGCCTGCTCGACGTTGCCCAGTTTCTCGTACGACTCGGCCAGTCCGTGCGGCGCCCAGGTGTTGTCGGGCTCGATCTCGAGAACCCTCAGATACGTCTCGACCGCCTCCTCCAGCCGATCGAGAAAGAAGTAGCAGTTGGCTAGGTTCATCGCGGCGAACGCGTTGTCCTGGCTGCGCAGCAGCTGACGAAGCAGGGGGATCGCGTCCAGGTAGCGCCCCTGCTGACCGTAGATGCTCCCCAGATTGTTGAGGGCGCTGGGGGAATTCGGCGCGTACTTCAAAACCTGCTCGTACTCGACCGCCGCTTCGTTGTTGCGGGACAGCTCCTGCCAGAGGACCAAGGCCAAAGCCAGACGCGGTCGAACGTCCGTTCCCGCCCGAGCGACACCCTCGCGCAGCCTTTCCAGTCCTAGATCGACCTGTCCCTTCTTGACCAGAGTGCGGCCGAGAAGCGCGTAGCCAGAGGCTTCTTCGGAGTCGTAGGCGATGACCTTCCGTGCCGCCTCCTCCGCCGCCGAGAGCTCGCCTTGCGACAGCGCGAGGTATCCCAGGGCGATCCAGGCGTGCGGGTTCTTCGGGTCGAGCTCGAGCGCCGACTCCGCCAGATCATGGATTTCTTTCGGCCGGTCCGTATTCGGATAAAGCGCCTGGCTGCTGGTAAGAAACGAAGCGAGTCGCGCCTGGATTTGCGGACTCTCGGGCTCGAGGGCGAGCGCCCGCCGATACCGATCCTCGGCCTCGGTCAGGTTCTGGCGCGTCGTGCCGCGCAGCTCGTAAAGCTCGGCCTGATCGAGAAGCGCCCGGGCCTCCGAGCTGACGGGCGGCTCCTTCCCCACGGAGCCTCTCGTCTTTGCCTGCCAGGAGGCAAAAGCCCCGACCAGAACCAGGATCCCCGCGAGCAGATACCAGCGGGATCTGGGGAAAGGCGCTGGCACCAGGTCGCCAGGCCGCGCCGGTAGCTCCCCGCTCGAGATCTCCTGCTGAAGAAAGGACAGCTCGTTGTAAACGTCGCGGGCCGATTGGAGCCGGTCGTCCGGGTTCTTGGCAAGACACAGTCGGATAATCCGCGCGACGTGGTGCGGAACCTCCGCTTTCAGGCGGTCCACCGGATCGGGCGTGTCGCGGAGGATCGACGAATGGACCTCCGCCGAGGTAGATCCTCGGAACGGCCGACGGCCGGTCGCTATCTGATAGAGGGTGATGCCGAGGGAAAAGATGTCGGAGCGGTGGTCGACAGGCAGGCCCTGGAGCTGCTCGGGAGACATATACGGAACGGTGCCGAGGATCTTGCCTTCCTCGGTGAGCGGCTCGGTAGTGACCTGCGTGTCGATGGCCCCGTCCCCGGGATGGGTGAGCTTCGCGAGACCGAAATCGACCACCTTGGCCACGCCGTTCTTGGTGACGATCACGTTGCCGGGTTTGAGGTCGCGGTGGATGACGGCCTTGTGGTGGGCGTGCTGTACGCCCTCACAGACTTGCATGAACAGATCCAGGCGCTCGCGATTGGTCATCCGCTGGCGGTCGCAATGCTCGGTGATCGGCACGCCCTTGACGTGC
>JAOTZA010000069.1 GCA_029861655.1 Acidobacteriota bacterium
CGCGGGCCTCGGGTCATTGTGCCGGAAGACGCTACCGACAAGAAGGTCACCCCCGAGAGGCTCGAGGCTTGGGTCCACGACGGCTGGGTGGATCTCAGAGAGTCGAACTGCGCCCGCTGGATAGAGCGTTTCGACGCCATCCATCTGGAGCTGCAAGCGGTGCCCACTTCCGACTCGTCCAGCCGGTTTCTGCGCAATCATCGTTTCTGGCACGAGGACAAGGGCATCCAGCCCGGCAAGGTGGCCGGGTGGATCCTGTCGGCCGAAGAGCACGGAGAGCGCTTCAAACACTGACCGGTATTCGCGGCCGAGTCCAAGGGGGTCTGTGTGTCCAAGAAATTCAAATTCTTCGAGCAGGTCAATCGATCTTTCGATCGCGCCGCAGCGCTGACCGATCACGACCCGGCAATGCTCAGCCAAATCCGTGAATGCAACAGCGTGTACCACATGAGCTTCCCCGTGAAGCGCGATGACGGGTCCATCGAAGCCATTCACGGTTGGCGAGCTGAGCACAGCCACCACAAGTTGCCGACAAAGGGTGGAATCCGGTTCAGCTACCTCGTGACCGAGGACGAGGTGAGGGCCCTGGCGGCCTTGATGACCTACAAATGCGCTATCGCCGAGGTGCCGTTCGGCGGCGCCAAGGGCGGCATCAAAATTACGGCGCACAAGTACTCGGTCGCCGAGCTCGAGCGCATCACGCGACGATACACGTTCGAGCTGGTGAAAAAGAACTTCATCGGTCCCGGCGTCGACGTGCCGGCACCCGATTACGGCACCGGTCCTCGGGAGATGGCCTGGATGGCCGACACCTACACTTCGCTAAGCGCCGGTGAACTCAACTCGCTAGCCTGCGTTACCGGAAAACCTGTCGCTCAAGGAGGTATCCGCGGCCGCGTCGAAGCCACGGGTCGCGGGGTGATGTTTGGCATCCGTGAGGCCTGTTCGGTCAAGAGCGATATGCAGTCCCTGGGCCTGTCCACCGGCCTCGACGGCAAGACCGTCGTCATCCAGGGACTCGGCAACGTCGGCTACCACGCCGCCAAGTTTCTCGAGGAAGAAGGCGCCAAGATCATCGGTGTGGCGGAGTTCGAAGGCGCGATCCACAGCGCCGAGGGCCTGGGCGTGGAGGCGATAATGGCTCATCGCAAGGCAAACGACAGCCTGCTCGACTTTCCCAGCGCCAAGAACCTCGAATCCTCCGCAGCCGCCCTGGAGCTCGAGTGCGACATCCTGGTCCCCGCAGCCCTCGAAAACCAGATCACCGAGGAAAACGCTCCCCGCGTAGCCGCCAAGATCATCGCTGAGGCGGCAAACGGGCCCCTGAGTGCCGACGCCGACGAGATTCTCGCCCGCAGGAAGGTGATGATCCTGCCGGACACCTACCTCAACGCCGGCGGCGTGACGGTCTCCTATTTCGAATGGCTCAAGGACTTGTCACACGTGCGGTTCGGCCGCATGCAGAAGCGCTTCGAGGAAGGCGCCTTTCGGCGCTTGATCGGGGCGCTCGAGGCCCGTACCGGGCAGAGCTTTACAGACGCCGAGAAGTCCATGCTCACCCGGGGAGCGGGAGAGGAGGATCTGGTCAACTCGGGTCTCGAGGAGACCATGGCCAACGCTTTCCACCAGATTCGCGCGACCCAGAAACGCTATGGCGATCACGCCACATTACGCGACGGGGCCTTCATCAACGCGATCGACAAGATCGTGCTCTGTTACGACCATCTCGGGATCTTCCCTTAACTGAAATTCGGTGACAGGCTACTTAATGTCGCTCCTTACCGGAACTCAGGAACGACTCTTGGCGGGCGAACATTAAGTAGCCTGTCACCGAATTTCTGACAGTCGAACCGGAAGGCGTCGTGAACCCCAGGTCCCGGGCTCGGATTCGAACCGACCGGCGCATGGGGTGCCGCAAAACTCGCATTCGCCTCCCCCCCTAAGGTGCCAGGCGGTCATGACGTACCAGTCGCGCCCCACCAGCTGGCGCCCGCAGGCGTGGCAATAGGTCGAGCCGCCCCGCTCGTCATGGACATTGCCGGTGTACGCATACCGTATTCCGTTGCCAACCGCTATCTTGCGAGCCCGAGCCAGCGTCTCCGGGGGTGTGCGAGGTTTGTCCATCATCTTCCAATCCGGGTGAAACGCCGTGAAGTGCATCGGCACGTTCGGGCCGAGCTCGGCTGCGACCCACCGAGTCATCTCGTCGAGCTCGGAGTCCGAGTCGTTCTCGCCCGGAATCAATAGAGTCGTGATCTCGAACCAGACGTCGGTCTCGTGCTGGAGATAGATCAGCGTGTCTAGAACCGGCTGGAGTTCACTGCCGCAGATCTGCCGGTAGAACCTCTCTGTGAAGGCCTTCAGATCGACGTTTGCGGCATCCATGTTCCGGTAGAACTCGGCACGCGGTTGCGGGCAGACCTCGCCCGCGGTCACCGCCACCGACAGGATCCCGCGCTCCCGACAGGCCTTCGCCACATCGATCGCATACTCGTGAAAGATCACCGGGTCGTTGTAAGTGAAGGCTACCGAGCGGCACTCAAGGCGCTCGGCCGCCGCCGCGATCCGTTCGGGGGACGCCTGATCGGCCAATGTGTCCCACTCGCGCGATTTCGAGATGTCCCAGTTCTGGCAGAACTTGCAGGCCAGGTTGCAGCCGGCGGTGCCAAAAGAGAGAACCGGAGTCCCCGGATAGAAGTGGTTGAGCGGCTTCTTCTCGATCGGGTCGACGCAAAACCCCGACGAGCGACCGTAGGTGGTCAAGACGACCCCGTCGTCCAACCGGCCGCGGACAAAACACATTCCTCGCTGGCCCTCACGGAGCCTGCAGAAGCGAGGACACAGGTCGCACTGGACGCGGCTGTCCTCGAGAACGTGCCAGTACTTCGTGGGAACGGTATCGGAGCCCGGGCGGATCGGAGCCTCCATGGCCAAAACCTACCACCGCGCGCCACGGTCAAAAGAAAAGGGCCCGCCGAAGCGGGCCCCGGGAGAAACAGCTTTCACGCGTCAACCTAGAGATTCACCGAACTCACCCACGCTTCCATGACGCTTCGACTGCAACCAAACTTGGTTTGGCCAACACCGAGCTCGAGCACCTCGATGATCTGCTCGCACGAACAGCCCGCGGTGTCGCCGATCGTGAAGGTTGCGCCCGAACCACCGCTGGTATCAAAGAAACCGTCGCCATCGATGAGAACGTGGCGGTTGTTGCCCAGACGGACGGTGGGCACCTCCTCCTCGGGGATGGTCGTTCCGGCACAGACATCCATGTCGTTGGGCACCCCATCGGCGTCTTCGTCCTTGGTGATATAGACGACCAAACCGTCGTGGTCGGATGAACGCAGCGGTAGGTTCCCCGCCGTAACGTCGGTAAGGAGATCGGCATAGGCGTCGGCGTTGCCGCGGCCGTACTCGAAGCCGCTGATCTCCGCCGCCAGACCCACGGAGGTCAGCGCGTGGTCCAAAACCTGGGCATTGCCGCCGAAGATGAACGAGTAGCGGTCGCCGTCGTCCAGCCCCAGAACCTCTTCGAAAAGATCGTTGTCCGGGAGCCCGGAGCAGTCCTCTTCGTTGCACACCAGGTTGTCGACGGGGACGAAGTCGCCGGTGATGACACCCACCGCGTCGACGTAGCCATCGGTGAACTCGAAGGCGTTGAAATCGCCGGTGACCACCAGACGAATGTCCGGGTCGGCGTTTTGCAGAGCCGCTACCTCTTCGGCGATCGACACCGCCTGCAGGAAACGCTTTTTGCGCACCCGCACGCCCTGGATGGGGTCTTCGATCGAGTTCAGCGACCGATTGTGCACCGCCATCACTGCGATCGGGAAAGACCCAAATTCGAGCTGGCAGCTGCCTTCGAGCAGCAGCGGCGGCCGATCGTGGAGAATATTCTGTTCATTGGTCACCGGGTTGAGGAAGGTCACGTCGGGATCGACCTGGGTGATGGAGTCGATCTGGATGTCCTGCCGAGTCAGGAAGCCGACGTCGATGCCGCCGAGGTCGTTGCCCTCGATCAACGAGGCGGTGTAGACGACGCCGGAATCGAGCGCAATCTGATCGGCCAGATCCTCGAGCTCGACGATGTTCTGAACCTCCTGCACTGCCAGAATATCGGGCGAGCGCAGCACGTCGATGACGTAGGCCGAGAGCTTGGCGAAGCCTCCGTTCAGCCGGAAGAGATTCAACGATCCGACGGTGAATTCTCCCGGCGCTCGTTCGCGCACCGAGCTCAGGATCGTCGGATCCGCTCCCAGAATCAGGGTCTTGGGCAGGATCTGGTAATCGCCGAAGGAGAAAGCAAGCGGACCGATCGCCGACTCAACCGCTTGAGTAGCGAAGATGTCTTCGTCGGCGAGGCCCAGACCGTCCGGATCGACCTCGAAGACTTCCTGGTTGCCGTCCCAGACCGGCGGTCCAAAGAAGGGGCTGGGGAACTCGATCCCCGGCTCGCGGAAGGTCCGGGCGGGGCCGACGGTCACGGCGGTGTCGCCAAAGCCGTCGGTCGGACCGGTGGCGATGCCGTCCACCAACTCCACCAGCATACCCTCCAAGCGCTCCATGTCCGGAGGATCGAAGGGGCCCGCGTCGGGGTTGAGGTTGTCCAGCAATACCGCGGACGGCTGCGGCTCGCCTGAAGAAGTCACCGTTACGACCAAGCCATCGTCGTCGAACTCGGTGAAGGCGAAAAACTCCACCACCGTGCCAACGATGTCGACCAGATCGCCCTCGGCGACTCCCGGGGCGCCACCGGTGAAGACAAAGATGCCGTTCGAGGTCGTGGCGTCGAAGTCGTCCCGTGCCGCGGGCGTCTGGATGAAGAAGCCGGCACTTCTCACGGCGGTGACGACGTTGTCTCTGGTGATGACAACCAAATCCTCAAAAGGCGAGAACGCGCCGCTGCCCTGGAGATCGTAGATCTCGGGGGTGCCCGCACAGTCGTTGACCGCTCCAGGTGTACCCGAATCGCCGGCGCCGAAAGGAGTCGACGAGGTGCACCAGTTGGCGCCCAGGTTGTTGTCGAACCCCGGGATCAAGAGCGCCATCGACGCCCCGTTCGGGTCGGGAAAGGCCGGACCGCCGTCGTAGTTCACCCGATCGATCTCGTTGCCGAGGGTGTCGATCAGGACGACCTCGTCGTCGCCGTTGGCGAGGGCGAAATCCGAGTACTGATAGTCGACGCTGACGCCGCCGTTGGTTCCGGCGTTGGCGTTGTTGCCCAGCACCAGATAGCCGTGGCCCGGCACCAGAAGCGAGCCTCCGTTCGCGATCGTGTGGGTGTTCGAGCCGTCGTCCTTGATCGTCCAACCGTTGAGGTCAATCGCGCCGCCGGATGGGTTGAAGACCTCGAACCACTCGCCGTTCGAGTCGAAGACTGCCGAGGGGTTCTGCAGGATCTCGTTGATCACCACCTCCGGCAGCGGGCAGTCGTTCGCAGCACCTGGGGTGCCCAGGTCGCCGTCGCCAAAAGGCGTCGTGGCCTCGCACCAGTTGGCGCCCACGTTATTGTCGACCGACGTGGCCCTGAGCGACATTGAGCTGCCGTTGGGATCGGGAAAGCTCGGCCCGCCGTCGTACTCCACTCGATCGACCTCGTTGAGTGAGGTGTCGAGGAGGATCACCTCGTCGCCGCCGTTGCCGAGGAAGAAGCTCGAGTACTGGTAGTCGACGACCACGCCGCCGTTGGCGGCAAAGGTGTCGTCGCGTCCCAGTACCAGGTAACCACCCGCCGCAATCACCAGCGGACCGCCGTTGTCGATTACGTGGCTGTCCGATCCGTCGTCGCGGAGGGTGAAACCGTTAATGTCGATCGCGTCGACCGTTGGGTTGAACAGCTCGAGCCACTCGCCGTTGGTGTCCGAGACAGCGGCCGGGTTCTGAATGATCTCATTGATGACGATCTCCGGCGCCGCCCCCACGCAGTCGTTGGCGGCGCCCGGGGTCCCGAGGTCGCCGCTGCCAAAAACGGTGGACGAGGTACACCAGTTGGCGCCGACATTATTGTCGAGCGCCGGGCCAATCAGCGCCATCGAAGCGCCGTCGGGATCCGGGAAGGTGACGCCGTTGTCCCACTCGACGCGGTCGATCTCGTTAGGACCCGTGTCGACGAGTACCAACTCGTCGGCGCTGTTGCTCAGAAAAAAGTCGTTAGAATACTCGTAGTCCACATTGACGCCGCCGTTGGTCGCGAAGTCCGCGTTGTTGCCCAAGACGAGGAAGCCACCGGCCGGTACCACCAGCGGCCCGCTGTTGGCGATCACGTGGCTGTCGATGTCGTTGTCCTGGATGGTCCAGCCGTCGATATCGATCGCGGCGGCCGTCGGGTTGTGCACCTCGAACCACTCGCCTGCCGCGTCGGAGACGGCCGAGGGATTTTGCATGATCTCGTTGATCACGATCTCGGGAACCACCACCGGGCAGTCGTTGGCCGCGCCAGGCGTTCCGAGGTCTCCGGCCCCGAAGGTGGTCGAAGCCGTACACCAGTTGGCGCCCACATCGTTGTCGAGCGCCGGATCGGCGAGCGACATCGAAGCACCGGTCGGATCCGGGAACGTGGCACCACCGTCCCACTCGACTCGGTCGATCTCGGCAGCAGACGTGTCCAACAAAACCAGTTCGTCGGCACCATTACTCAGGAAAAAACCCGACCCATACTCGTAGTCCACAGAGACGCCACCGTTGGTTAGCGAATCGGCGTTGGTCGACAACACGACGTAGCCGCCCGCCGGAACCAACAGGGGTCCGCCGTTGTCAATGACATGCGTGTCGATATCGTTGTCCAGAATCGTCCAACCATCGATGTCAACCGCCGAGCCACTTGGGTTGAAGATCTCGAACCACTCGCCGGCCGAATCTGAGACGGCCGCCGGATTCTGCATGATCTCGTTGATGACCGGGTTCTGAGCCAGCGCTGCCTGGCCGCCACCGACGGCTAGGGCACCCACCAATAGAAAGCACGCCTTCTTCGAAAGCAATCCAACCAAACTCCGAGCGTTCTTCAACCTCTCCTCCTTTTCGGTAGCTCTAGTTACATGATAGGCGGACTCGTCCGCGGCTAAAACGCATCATGCGATGAGTGCGAAACCGTTACGCCGGTGTGACGGTTTCCAGGCTTTTCCGACTGCGCTGACTGTAACGCTTCCGCCGGCCGGACGACAAATAGATGAGGCTCGATATATCCGGAGCGCGTTCAGCCGGCCTTCTTGGCCGCCAGGCGAGCGACCATGGCCCGAAGCGCCGCCTGGGTCTCTTCCGAGCACCATCGATCGACCAGGTCCTCGAGATCCTTCTCCGGGAAGCTCTCGAACCCCTCGATCAGGGCTGCCCGCGCGTTGTGCCGGGTTTTCAGCATGGCTTCCCTGGGCAGGGCCAGGATCGACCGGCACCAGGCTAGCGCTCGCTCGACCACTTCCTCTACCGGCACCACTTCATCCACAAGATTGATGGCGCGCGCCTCATCGGGTGAGAGCAGCAGCGCCCCGATCGACAACCGCTCGGCGTGCCGCCGCCCGACGAGCCGGCGGATCGCGAGCTGAAAGCTCGCCGGTAGGACGATCCCGACCTGCACCTCGTTGAAACCGATCTTGAACCGACCCTCGGCCATCACCCGGTAGTCGCAGAAGATCGACACCACCGCGCCACCAGCGGGACTGTGGCCGGTGAGGGCCGCGGCGAGTGGCACCGGGCAGGTGGCAAGAGCTCCCAGGAGCGAGAGGAAGCGCCGCCAGGCGTCGGTCACCCCATCGCGATCCAGGGTCAAAAAGTGGGGCACATCGAGCCCCGCCGAGAAGATCCCCGGCGCGCCCGTGAGCACGACCGCTTCGGCTCCGTCTCCCGGAGCGTCTCTCACAGCAGCGTCCAGGGCGGAGACCAACTCGGGGCTCAAGGCGTTGACCGGCGGCCGATCGAGCCGTAGCTCGCGAACCGAGCCATTGGCGGCATGGTCGGTGGTAACGATCAAGACAACTCACTTCCTGGAAAGCAGAAAAGCGGTCGCCTGCTGTTTGCGGGCGACCGCGAAAACGTGGCTCCTGGGGAGGGATTTGAACCCCCGACCAATCGGTTAACAGCCGACCGCTCTACCACTGAGCTACCCAGGAAAAAGGCCGATCGGCCCTGTGCGGAAAGGGATATTAGGCCCGGTCCGACGCTTTGTCAACGCTGCCAGCCCGTGCTAGGCCGAGGTGTCGAGAAACGGCTTGAGCTGCGCCGAGCGACTGGGGTGCCGAAGCTTGCGCAAGGCCTTCGACTCGATCTGGCGGATCCGCTCTCGGGTGACATTGAACGACTTGCCCACCTCTTCCAAGGTGTGCTCTGAACCCTCGCCGACTCCAAAGCGCATCCTCAGCACCAATTCTTCGCGAGGCGTCAGGCTCTTCAAGACATCCCCGGTCTGGTCGGTGAGATTATTCGAGATCACCGCTTCGACCGGCGAAGCCGCGTTCTTATCCTCGATGAAGTCGCCGAGGTGCGAATCCTCTTCCTCGCCAATGGGTGTCTCTAGCGAGATCGGCTCCTGGGCAATCTTCATGATCTTTCGCACCTTGGAGGCCGGCAGGTCCATCCGCTGGCCGATCTCTTCGGCCGTCGGCTCGCGTCCCAGCTCCTGCACCAAAGAACGGCTGGTGCGAGTGAGCTTGTTGATCGTCTCGATCATGTGGACCGGGATACGAATGGTCCGCGCCTGGTCGGCGATCGCACGTGTGATCGCCTGCCGAATCCACCAGGTGGCATAGGTCGAGAACTTGTAGCCTCGACGGTACTCGAACTTCTCGACCGCCTTCATCAGGCCGATGTTGCCTTCCTGGATGAGATCCAAAAACTGAAGTCCACGGTTGGTGTACTTCTTGGCAATCGACACCACCAGCCGCAAGTTGGCGACGATCAGCTCTTCCTTGGCCCGCTCGCACTTCGCCTCGCCCTTGCGGATCTTGCCGATCGTGGACGAGATCTGTGCGTGGGTCGTGCCATAGCGGCCTTCCAACTCCTTGCCGCCGCGCCGGTATTTCTCGATGCGGCGGCGATGGAGCGCCCGCAACTCCTTGTTGGTCTCCCGGTCGAGAGCCAGCTTGGCGCGGCGGATGCTCTGCTCGTAGCGTGCAAACTGTTGATCGAGGCTCTTGAGAAAAGCTACTAGCCGATTGCGCGTCTGGACCGAGAAGTCGATCGAACGAATGTGCTTGGCGATCTTGGCGACATGGCGGTCGATGTCGCGCTCGATCTCTTGGTGCCGGTCTCCACCCTTCTTGTAGCGCCTCTGGCGTTTTCGCAGCGACTCGACCTTCTTGTCGAGTTTGTCGATCTGCGTGAAGGTCTTGAGGTTCGCCTTGACTCGCTGGGCGGCCCGCGAATCCAGAGGTTCGTCCGCGTCCTCCGAATCGGACAATTCCGCGAGGAGTCGCGAGTCCTTGGCTGCCAGCTCGTTGAGCCTCAGCAGCTCTCGCAACACAACCCCGTTCTCGCAAAGGGCCTCGTAGGTCAGCCACTCGCCCTGCTCGATACGCTGCGCGATCTCCACCTCGCCCTCTCGATCGAGAAGCGGGACCGTTCCCATCTCGCGCAAGTACATGCGCACGGGATCGTTGGTCTTTTCCTGCTCGTGAAGACGGAAACCCGGCCGGCCCTCGGTCTCCACCTTTTCAAAGTCGCCGGAGGGCGACTCGACCTCCGGACGGTTCTTGTAGCGCTCGGGCCGGTCGAGCACTTCGATCCCGAGCCCGCCAAAACGGACATAGACCTCATCCAGATCTTCGGGGATCGCAACGATCTCCTCCGGCAGCAGATCGTAGATCTCGTCGTAGAGCAGATAGCCCTTTTGCCGGCCGAGCTCGATGAGCTGCCGCACCGAGGGGTGCTTCTCTTCGACGGACTGGAGCCGGGTCATCGTCTTCAAATCAGGTACCTCTTCGCCGGTATCGCTTGAACTGTAGGGCTAGGTTTCCGGCCGTCCGTGAAGACGGCGACTCAGGGCGGTTTTTTCACCAAGAAGCTGTTCGAGTTGGCCCGTCTCGCCGGCGCTCTGAGCCCGGGCAATCTGGGCCGACAACTCTCGCAACCTCTGCTGACACCAGCGCCGCTCGAGCCGGGTAATCGCCTCCCCAAGCTCGCCTGCGCTCAAGCCAGCCGTCTCTTCTAACAGAAGCCGGGCGGCCCGGTCAACCACATTCCCCTCCTGGGGAAGGAGGTTCAAGACAGCCTGAGCTGTCGGCCGGTGCCCACCTTCTCTATACAAATCGCAAAAAACGCCAAAAATATTCCTCAACCCGGGGTCCAGAAATGCCTCGGCCGGCGGCAGATCATCGACCGGCGGGAGCTCGTCCGGGCCCTGAAACAGCAACTGAAGCAGCTTTTCTTCGATACTCCGGACCAAACCGGCGGTACCACCCCCGCGATCGGCCTGGGGCTGAGCCGGCGAACGACCAAATTGCCGCAACAGGAGCTCGGCCGGAATGTCCAGCCTCTCTGCCGCCTGCCGAGCGTACCCATAACGCAGCACCCGATCGGGGATCGGCAGCAGGAGCCGGCCGATCTCGCGTGCCGCCCTCGCCTGCAAACGCGGCTCGCGCGCAGCATCGGCTGGTGCCAGCCGTTCGATCTCCGCGGTCACCGCATCGGGTGCCGCCCCCAAGATCCGCAAGACCTCTTCGGCGCCCGACTCGAGCCGCAGTGAATCCGGATCGTGGCCGCTGGGCAGGTCCAGCCGTAGCACTCCCAGACCCTCGGCCAGCAACAACGGCAGGGCCCGTCGCCCCGCCTCGATGCCAGCCGTATCGGCGTCGTAGCCGACCACTACCTCATCACCGAAGCGGGCCAGCAGGCGACACTGTTCGGGCGTCAGGGCAGTCCCCATGCTCGCGACCACACCCTCCGCCCCCGCCGCCACCGCACCCAAGACGTCGAAATACCCCTCCACCAGGATCGCCCGGCGGCTATCGCGCAAGTTCTTCTTGGCCAGATCCAACCCGTAGAGAATCGTCCCTTTTCGGAATCTGGAAGTCTCGGCAGTATTGATGTACTTGGCCTTGTCGTCGCCCAGGGCTCGGCCGCCAAAACCCACTAGTCGGCCGGCGGCGTTGCGAATTGGAAACATCAGGCGTTCACGAAACCGGTCGTAGAGCCGGCCGCCTGCCTTTTCGGACCGCGCCACCAAGCCGGCTGCCTCGAGCGCCTTGACCGAGATTCGCTTCTCCAGTGCCCCGAGTAGGTTCTGCCACCCCTCCGGCGCATAACCGATTCCGTAGGCCTCGATCAGTTCCCGCGGAATTTTTCGCCGATCCAGATACTGACGTGGCCCGGCGCTTTTCTCGAGCCGCTCACGAAAGAACTCGAACGCGGCCTCGAGGGCCCGGTCGACGGCCTCTTCCTGCCGCTGGCGCCCCGCCTTGCCGGGCCGCGTCGGCAGAGGGATACCGTAGCGCCCCGCCAGCGACTCCATGGCCGATGGAAAATCGTCGCCGCTCAAGAGTTGATGAAGACGGATCGCGTCGCCTCCCTGGCTGCAGCCAAAACAGTAAAAGACCCCCCGATCAGGATCGACCGTGAAGGACGGCGTCTTTTCTTTGTGGAGCGGACAGCGGCCCTTGTGACTCTTTCCCGCCCGCCTCAAGGTCGTGTGCTCGGAGGCGATATCGAGGATGTCGACCGCGTCTCGCACGGCTTGGACGAGCTCCGGGGTGATGTGGACGTTTCCGAGGGACATGGGCGAACGGGAAGTCTACAACCGGGCCTGGCTGTACCGGAAAGGGCGCTCGCGATTTGCGACGCGGTCTCTCCGAGAGCCGATTCGAAGCCCTCATTTGCCACAGAAAGCTGTCAAACCGCTTGGTGATTCTCACCGCAGCCAGCAGTGACTTCACCTGCTCGCCCCTTCGAGAGCAAAGCTCCCGATTTGGGGCTCGCTCTGCGGGCGCTCACCGGCTTCGGAGAGACCCGTCGCAAGGGGCTCCCACTTTCAGCAAACTTGACGAGTTCCCACCGATTCACAGGCCTTCGGGTGACGATGGTGCCGATCGGCGCTTCAGGCAGCCCGGCGAATGCGCCGGCAGGAACGCTGTGAGCCCGCGAACTCTTGAGAGCATCTAAAGTCAGAATTGGTTCACGCGGGCGAACAACGAGGCGCGAGCGAACTCCTCCAAGGCTGAGTAGCGAGCGCCGTTTCCAGCCGCGCGTTCGACCAGGCTGCATGAACCGGCCGGACTATCTTCTCCGCATTGCAGGAAGTACTAGCCCGCCAGGGTCACGACAGTGGCGCCATCGCCGCCTTCGCGGTCGCCGCCCGGCCGCCAGCCGGCAACCGCCGGATGGCGCTCAAGGTGACGGCGGACCGCCTTCTTCAGTCGGCCCGTGCCGTGACCGTGGACGATCCTCACATCGGGCGATGAGGAGAGAAGCGCGCGGTCGAGATAGACGTC
>JAOTZA010000070.1 GCA_029861655.1 Acidobacteriota bacterium
AAATGAAGGCATCCCAAGCTCGGTCGCGGCAGACCGCCTGGCGGAAGAACGGATCGAGATCGTCAAGAAACTGGGCTCGAGGCATTGGGGGAGGTTTATCGAGAACCGCCCCGTCTCGATGTAACGATCGACCACCGGACAAGGATTCATTGTGTAGCGGTCGACCTCCGTGTCGACCGAGATCCTCTCGCCTCCAAAGACGGTCGAGACAGAGCTCGACCGCTACGCCTTCTATATCTAAGGGAGACGGTCGAGGCCATCGCGATGGCTCGACCGCTACGCCCCGCCGGCGGATGGCTCGCTCTTGGCGCGCACCTCGGCGACGATCTTCTCAACCACTTCCCAGGGCTCGCTGCCCGAGGTGTCAATCACCGAATAGGTTTCGTCATGGCACAGCGGTGAGTCGGGGCGGGTGCGATCGCGGCGATCTCGCTCGAGAAACTCTCGCTCGACCTCCGAACGAACCAGATCGGTTCTGCCGCGCGCGCGCAACTCGAGCCATCGCCGCTCTACCCTCACCCAGGTAGGTGCCTCGAGAAAAAACTTGTGCGGTGTATCTGGAAAAACCTTGGTGCCGATGTCACGCCCTTCGAGTACCGCCCCGTGCCTTGTCGCCCATTCTCTTTGCAAAGCCACCAAGCGTTTGCGAACATCGCTGTAGGCCGAGATCTGCGATGTCGTTTGCGCTACCTTGAGTCCCTTGATCCGGTCACCCGACGGCTCACCATCGACAAAGACCTCGATCTGTCCGTCATCGGCCAGCCGCAGGCTCAGATCTATGTCCCGCGCCATTTCTTCGACCGCCTCCCTGTCGTCTGCCTCGACTCCCTGTTCGATGACCTTTAGCGCCACGCTCCGGTACATGGCGCCGGTGGACAGATAGGGCAGCTCGAGCTCTTTAGCCACCAGACTCGCGACCGTGGTCTTGCCGACTCCCGAGGGGCCGTCGATCGCGACGATCAACGACGACCGGTCTTCGAGACCCGTCTCACTCACGCCTAGCAGCCCGTGGTAGAAGTCGAGACGGTCGCGTTGCGCGTGAGATGGGGCCAGATGCCAGGCGCTGTGACACAGGCAATGCCGGAGCATTGTCGAGGAACGGCAACGCCGCAGATGGTCTCATGTCGCCGCAACCCAAAGGGCGACAAGGGGTTACGGAGCCCCTGCTGCGTTACTCGTCGTCTATGATGACACCGCATCGATTCCTCCTCGCGCCTTGCCGGCGCACCGTAAGATCTTGTCGCACGACCATATGGACTTCCACCACGGGCTGCTAAGACCTCGACGGCCTGCCGCCGCTAGTGCCGCTTCGCCCCTCCGAGGCCCGACGCAACCGAGTGAGCTCGAGATCCTGCAGCTCTCGGTACTCGCCCGGTTTGAGCTGTGGATCGCTCAACGAGCCGATCGCGATTCGACACAGACGCTGCACCGGATGGCCGATGCGGAAGAACATCTCTCGGATCTGCCTCGTGCGACCTTCCCGAATCTCGACTCTCCACCACGAGTTCTTACGCGCGACGCGCTTTCCGGGCGGCGGCGGCTGAGACTCGATTCTCGCGGGCCGGGTCATCTTTCCATCGAGCACGATCCCGGCGCGTAAACGTTTCAGGCTGGCCTCATCCGGAACGCCACGCAACTTGACAGCGTAGATCTTGGAGCATCCGAAGCGAGGATGGGCGATGCGTTCGGCCAGATCGCCGTCGTTTGTCAGCAACAAGAGACCTTCAGTGTCGAAGTCGAGACGGCCAACCGGAAACAGAGTTCGGTGTAGACCTGCCGGTATCAGGTCATAGACGGTGGGCCGACCGGCGGGGTCCGATCGCGTTGTCAGATAGCCACGTGGCTTATTGAGCAGGAGGTAGCGCCGGGTCGTATCCGGCCGAACTCGCTTACCGTCCACCTTGATCGCATCGACCTCTGGATCGGCCTTGTCCCCGACAACCACCGTGCGTCCGTTGACGGTCACCCGCCCCTCTCGGATGAGCTCCTCCGACGCTCGTCGCGAGGCGACCCCGGCCCGAGCCAGGATCTTCTGAAGCCGTTCGCCGCTCACTCGCTCTCTCCCTCGTCGGCAGCCTCTTCGACTTTGTCATCGTCATCCAGGGTGGCGTCGCGTGCAGCGGCTGACGGCCGCGAGGTGACCTCGTCCTCCGCGGCGGCCATCAGCCCAAACACCTCTTCAAACTGCTCGAGCGGCGGCAGCTCGCTGAGATCCACCAGGCCAAAGTGCATCAGAAACTCTCGCGTCGTCGCATAGACGAACGGTTTGCCCACCACTTGCTTGCGGCCAGCAATGCGAATCAGACGTTTTTCGAGGAGGTTCTTCAGGACACCGCTCGAAACGACGGTTCGCAATTCCTGGATCTCTGGTCCGCTCACCGGTTGGCGGTAGGCGATGATCGCGAGCGTCTCGAGCGCCGCCATCGAGAGCCGATTGCGACCTGTGACTTCAAACATCTTCCTCAGATAGCCATGAAACTCCGGGCGGGTCACCAACCGGACTCCCCCGGCCACCTCTTCGGCGACAACGCCGCGTCCCGGGGACGCCCGATATCGTTCCAGCACGCGATCGATCGCGTCTTCCGCGGCTTTCTTGCTGCGTTCACCAAAGACCTCGAGAATCTTGCGCCTCGGGGTCGGGTCGGGGCTGGCGAAGAGTATCGCCTCGACGACCGCCTCCATCTCCTGCGAATCGATCACGTAGGAATGGCCTCCAGATCGGTCAGCTCCAACTCACGCTCGGTTCGATAGAGCAGGATATCTCCCGTGTCGGTCTGGTGGACCCGGATCAGGTTGAGACGGGCCAGCTCCAGGAGGGCGAGAAAACCCGCCACCGCCTCGGCGCGGCAGGTGCGGCCGCGGAGGTCGGCGATGAGATCAACCGGCCGACCGGCGTCCAAAAGCGACAGCAATCGATCGAACTGATCTCGAACCGAGTACGACTCGCCTCGGAGAAGAAGGGGCGGCGGATGCTCGCGTTCATAGCGCTCAAAAACCGTACGCAGCGCGCCGAGGAGATCGAACAGAGAAACCTCTCCAAGATCGATCGCCTCGTCGGCGGCGGACGCGGGTAGCTTCTCCGGCGCTCGGGTGAAGATACCCCGCCTGACGCCGTGGATCTCGGCCAACGACTGCGCTGCGTCCTTGAGCCGTTGATACTCGAGGAGCCTCTTGACGAGCTCGTCGCGGGGATCCTCGACTTCACCAGCGGTCTCACTCGGACGCGGTAGCAGCATCTTCGACTTCAGATGGATCAACAATGCCGCTTCGTAGAGATAGTCGGCCGCAACATCCAGGTTGAGCTCGTCCATCAGACCCAGGTACTCCTGAAACTGATCGCAGACCAGGGCCACCGGGATATCGGTGATCTCCACCTCGTCGATCTTGATCAGGTTCAGAAGCAGGTCCAACGGACCCTCAAAAGCCGGCAGTTCGACGCGCCAGGCCGTCGGCAAATGGGTCGAGGCGGTCGCCGCGTGACTCAACCGCTCAAGCCCTTCCCATTCCCGCCGTAGTCCAGGGACATCGCCGAACGCACCTCATCCATGGTTTCGCGGGCTCGCTCACGAGCCCGCTTCGAGCCGTCACGGAGAATATCCATCAGCTCATCCCGGTTGGCCAGCAATGCCTCACGCCGCTCGCGCATCGGCGTCAGGAACTCGATCAATTGCTCCGCCAGGAGTTTCTTGTCGTCGACACACCCGATCTGCGCCAGGCGGCACTCTCGCTCCACTCTCTCCTGTACATCCGGTGGTGACACCAACCGATGAAACGCGAACAAATTGCACGTTTCGGGGTGTCCGGGATCGCTTCTCCGAATCCTTGTGGGATCCGTGAACATACTCGAACACTTGCGCCGGATCTCCTCCGGCGTGTCCGCGATGTCGATCGCGTTGGCGTAGGACTTAGACATCTTGCGTCCATCCAGGCCCGGCACCTTGGGTGTCGGGGTAAAGAGCGCCTTGGGCTCAGGAAAGACCGGTCCGTACAGGCCGTTGAACCGGCGGGTGATCTCGCGGCTCAGCTCCAAGTGGCTGGCTTGATCCTCGCCCACCGGCACGAAATGTGCCCGGTAGAGCAGAATGTCGGCGGTCTGCAGCACCGGGTAACCCAGGAACCCGTAGTTGGAGAGATCTCGTTTCTTGAGCTGCTGGATCTGCTCCTTGTAGGTGGGCACCCGCTCGAGCCACCCCAGGGGAGTGATCATCGACAGCAACAGATGAAGCTCGGCGTGTTCTGGGACCCACGACTGAACGAAGATCACACAGCGCTCGGGATCGAGGCCCACCGCCAACCAATCGGCCACCGCCTCCAAAGCGTTGGCGGCAATGTCGCCGGTGTCCGCGTAATCGGTGGTCAGCGCATGCCAATCGGCGACGCAGTAATGGCAGTCGTAGTGGTCCTGGAGATCGACCCAATTCTTGATCGCTCCAAAATAGTTTCCCAGATGGATGCGCCCGGTGGCCCGCATCCCCGAGAGAACAACGTTTCCCTTTTTCGTGCCGCTCATCCGTGGAAGTGAATGACAAAGGCGATCAACGCGTAAACCGGTACCACCAGCAGGGCCAGAGCATTGATCATGGCCAGCCCGAGCACGATGATAAAGCCATAGGGCCGAATTGCAGCATACTTTGCGGCCCAGTCGGGCGGCAGCAGATTCAACGTGATCTGGCCACCGTCCAGTGGAGGGATCGGCAAGAGATTGAACACCGCCAAAAAGCCGTTGAGAAACGCAAAGTGCACGAGGGCGAAAAGCCACGGGAAGTGAACACTCTGCTGCGCGCCTGCGAGATCGCGAAAGAGAATGAGTTGGGCAGTCAACCGACCGTCGGGACCGACAACCGCAAGGCTCACCCAGAGCGCGACAAGCGCCAGCAACCCGAGCACCACATTCGACAGCGGGCCGGCGGCGGTGACCAAGAGATGGTCGCGCTTGGGATCACGCAGCTTGTCAACCCGAACAGGCGTCGGTTTGGCCCAGCCAAAAACGGGAGCGCCGGCAACGAAGAGCATTGCCGGCAACAGCAGCGATCCCAGTGGGTCTATGTGTCTCAAGGGATTGAGGGTCACGCGTCCGGCGTCGTAGGCCGTCGAGTCGCCCGAACGCCAGGCGGTCCATGCATGGGCGCTCTCGTGTACGGAAATCGCCAGAAGCAGAATGAGTATCTGCACCACACCGCTGAAGAGGAAGTTGGGGTCGAGTTGCATGGTGAGCCGGGGCCCGGAAGGTGGGCCGGAGGACGTGCGGATTATAGCGACTTGGAAGCGTTTTTGCGGACACTCACGTCGCTCCGGTGGCTTGCTGCAGCCCGGTCGAACGCGCGGCTGGGAACGGCGCTCGCCGAACAGACTTGGACGAGTTCGCTCGCGCCTCGTTGTTCGCCCGCGCGGACCGAGCTCGACCTCCGCCGACGTGCCCGTGCCCGCGGGCTCACAGCGTCCCTGCCGGCACATTCGCCAGGCTGCCAGGAGCGCTGGCAATCCCGCACCCACGAACTGCAGTATGGATCGTGTCATCGCGTCAACCAGGTCTCGCGATCTGTCGTGACGGCTAGCGTGGGCGCCACGAATTCGGCTTTCTCCGCGAGCCCGTGTCGGCCTGGGTCGGAGGCTCTACCAGGGACGTTTGACCGAGCGCATGCGCAAGCCTTCGAAGTCCCAGTTTCGTCCGGCGCGAGGGAAACCGAGGCGCGCGCCTCCAGGTCACCCGGAGTCACATTCGCGCGCGGCGTGCCCTGCGGAGACTCCGACCAGGCCGTAGCGCTCGCGTTCGCCCGGACTGGGGAACCCAACGAGCCGGCCGGATCAGCTCAGCTGGTCGTCGACCTGGTTCCAGAGACGTCGGTTGGCCGCTAGGACCACGTGCTCGATCCACAGACTGCGCACCTGGGCAAACAGCGCGACATAGAAGAGGCCGTGGTGCACCCAAGTCGGGATCACCCGGCGCTCGACGCCGCCGCCGAGGATGAACATGGTCATGACCAGGGCGATCGCCAAGGTGAGAGCCGGATAGGACTGGTTCTTGAACTCCTTGGTCTTCTCGATCCACTCCTGTGAGAGTCCGTGCTCCGTGACCGCAGTCTTGATCGCCTTACCGGTCCCAATCAAGTAGAACATGATCCAGGTGTGCGAGAAGAGCAGTAGCAGGCAAGCCATCAGCCCGAGCAGGACATGGAGGCTCCCCGCTTGCTCTCCGGCGGCAGCGTAGCCCACCACACCGGTCGCCACATAGCAAAGGGTGGCCAGCCAGCCGACGATCAACAGCGCGTTTCCCATCATGGCGTAACAGGATACTCAATCATCGAGAGAAAGAGCGACGGAGTTTTCCCAGATCTCGGCGGCGTGTTCCGGTCGGAAGCTCGACTCGAGGCGCGCGGCCCCGGCGAAGCCACGGCGGCGCGCCTCGTCCGGTCCGTCGACCACTTCTCTCAGGGCACCGAGGAGCGACCCGACGTCTTCGGGCGGCACGAGCCAGCCGGTCTCACCGTCGACGACCACCTCGGGAATGCCACTGACGGCGCTGGCCACCACCGGAACTCTCGCCTCCATCGCTTCCAGAATCACCAGTGGCATTCCTTCGTAGGTAGAGGGCACGACAAGAGCGCTTGAGCGGGCAAGGAGCCCCCGTACCGCGTCTCCATCCTGGCGGCCGAGAAAGGTGACGCTGCCCCCCAGTTCCAAACTGGCCGTTAGACGCTCCAGGGTGCCGCGATGTTCACCGTCGCCGGCGATCAGGAGGGTTGGGAGGTACCGAGATTCCGCAGCAATGGCCTGCGGCTGCTTGCGCATGGCGGCCAGAGCGTGAAGAAGCACCTCGACACCCTTGCGGATCCGCAGCCGCCCGACAAAGAGAAAAAAGCTACCGCCGGGGGCTTCCGGCACCCAGCCGTCGTGTGAGGGGGCTTCCGAGGTCTTCTCCGCCATGACGTTTGGAAGGACCTGGATCCCCCGGACCTGGTAGTCACGTTCAATCTCCGCAGCGGTGGTGGCACTTGGGGCCAGCACCACATCGGCAAGCCAAGCCGTCAGACATCCGAGCGCAATCTGTAACGGAGCCTTGATCCAACGGAACCGATGCTCCACGCCGCCCGGCCGCCCCAACACTTCACTACCGGATCGAAGTGCCCGGACCGCGCGCCGCTCTTCGACGTAGCTGACCTGGAGCAGAGCCACCAGGAGCGGTTGCGGGCGAAAGAGGGCCGCCACGATCCGAACCAGGAACGCCACCAACGCGCCGTCCGACTCGTGAACTTGAACCACATGGGGCCTCAGGTACCTAAGATGGCGAAAAAGCGGCATGACCACGGTGAGCGGAAACAGCACCTTGGGGCCGCGAGCTCCATCGGCGCCGCGGCCCAGGACCTCTACCCGATGGCCGCGGTCCCCCAGTCCCGAAGCGAGCTGCAACACCTGTTCGCCGACACCCGAGATGTCGCGGGGAGGCAATGTGTTGGCAACCAGGAGGATCCTCATGAGTTGCGGACCGCTATCCTCCGGCAAGACCACCCCCTGTGAACCGCGGGTTGGCGCTCACCCGTTCCAGTAACCGCTCAGTATCCGGAAGACCAGATGCCTCGACCATCGCCCGCGCGTCATCGCGTGCCTTCTCCAACCAATCGCGGTCCTCGACGATGCTGGCGATCCTGAGAAGTGGTTTCCCCGCCTGGCGCGTGCCGAGGAAATCTCCCGGCCCGCGGATCTTCAGATCCGCCTCTGCGATCGCAAAGCCGTCGACGGTTTCACCAAAGATGTCGAGGCGGCGGCGGGCATCGTCTCCGAGCGGTCCGTGCAACGCAATGCACAAGCCTCTTCCGCTGCCACGGCCCACCCGGCCGCGCAGCTGATGCAACTGCGAGAGTCCGAACCGCTCGGCGCTCTCGATCACCATCAGGGTCGCCGCCGGTACATCTACGCCGACCTCGATGATGGTCGTCGCGAGCAGAAAGCGCGAGTCCCCGGCCGCAAAGGCGCTCATGATCCGGTCACGCTCATCGGCCGGTGTGGCTCCATGAAGGACCAGAGGCCGGTAGGCGGCGAACCGGCGATGGATCTCCTCTTCGAGGCCTTCGATCGAGGTGGCAGCAATCGCCTTGCTCGCCTCGATTAGCGGACAGACGACATACGCCTGGCCTTTCGCCGCCAACTGCTCCCCCAGCTGATCGTAGACCTTGGGTCTCGACTCGGCTGGAAGGACCAGGGTCTCGACCGGCGTGCGTCCGGGAGGCAGCTCATCGATCACCGAGACGTCGAGGTCGCCGTAAACGGTGAGCGCAAGCGATCTCGGGATGGGGGTCGCGGTCATAACCAGCAAATCGAGGTCTTCGCCCTTTTCTTGTAGCGTACTCCGCTGTCCGACTCCGAAGCGGTGTTGCTCGTCGATCACCACGAGTCCCGGGCGCCGGAAAACCACACCTTCCTGGATCAGAGCATGCGTTCCGACAACGATCGGTAGCTCACCGGCGGCAAGCGCAGCACGCGACTCGGCCCGGTCGGCTGCCGACCCGGTCAGCAGGGCGAGCGGATACCGAGAACCCAAGATGTTCTTCAGGGCTCGATAGTGCTGCTCTGCCAGCAGTTCGGTGGGCGCCATCAGAGCCGACTGCAGGCCGCTCTCTGCCGCCAGGACGAGCGCCATGGCTGCGACGATGGTCTTGCCGCTGCCCACGTCTCCCTGCAAGAGCCGCGTCATCGGGAAGGCGGATGTGAGGTCGGCTACGACCTCGTCAAAGACCCGCCGCTGAGCTGCAGTGAGTTCGAACGGCAAGATCGCTCGAACGCGGCGAAGGGCGTCGGTATCGTGGCGGTACGAGTGTCTCTTGGCGGCTCGCACGCGACGCCGGCGGACCAGCGCCAGCTCGACCTGAAGCTCGAGGAGCTCGCCATAGGCGAGCCTCCCATGCGCCGGGGTCGTACGCCTATCGAGCGCTCCCACATCGGCATCATCCGCCGGACGATGGAGTTCGGCGAGCGCCTTACCCAAAGGCGGGAGGCAGTGTCGCTCTAGGAGGCTGCGGGGCATCCAGTCAACGGTATTCTCCAGGTCCGACGCCTCGACAGCGGCGGCGATCAGACGCGAGACGGCGGCATGCCCGATACCGCCGGTAGTCTGGTAGATAGGGACGATTCGACCGGCGAAGCGGCCCGAGGAGGCCGTCTCCTCTCCTTGCTCGGCGGCCTCGATGGCTTCGACGCTCGCATTCACCAGCTGCCAACCCGAATCCTTGCGGCGGACCTCCCCGTGCACGAGGTACTCCGTATCGGACCTCGTCTGCTGCACCAGATAGGGCCTGTTGAACCAGATGGCCTCCAGATCACCCGTCGAGTCCGAGAAGATGCCGCGCACCAGTGACATGCCACGCCGACGCAAGTGGATTCTTTTCAGATCGCGCAGGTGGCCACGGAGCGTGTAGCGCCCCGGACCTCGGATTTCACCCACCAAGCCGATCTCCCGACGATCCTCGAAGCGGCTGGGAACAACCTGGAGAAGATCCAGAACCGTTTTGACACCGGCGGTCTCGAGCTGCCGGCATCGCACAGGCCCGACGCCGCGAACCTCGCTCACGGGGCTGTCCAATGAGAGCCCCGCTCTGGAGCTGCTGACGCCGGACTCTCGCGCTTGGCCCAAAGCGATCAGCGGAGCTCGAGCTCCAACGTCACGAGTCCGAAACGGATTCGATCCCCGGAGCGCACTTCGGCCGGATTGCCGGTGCGCAAACGGGTGTCGTTGAGGTAGGTGCCGTTGGTGGCACCGAGTTCCTCCATCACATAGAGCTTGTCATCGTCCCGGAACAGTCGACCGTGCTGGCGGCTCGATGAACGCTCCCCGTCAAGGGATGTCAGATCGACTGTCGGTTGAGCCCCGGTGACCGGGTCTCCCCGTCCAACCAAAACGGGCCGGTCCAGGAACAGCGGAAACGCCGTGCCGCTACCCCGGTGGACCAATACCGCATCCGGAACCGGGTCGGGCATATCGGGCCGGGAACGGATCGGCGCCCGCGATCCCCCTGTCGCCCCGAGTTCCAGACGGGTCTCCTGTTCCTGCAGCCGCTGGCAGAGTCTCCTCATGATGCCGACCGCGATCTCGGGTTGCGCGCGGATCAGGTCGGCAAACATCGCCCCGTCAACCCGCAGCAGGGTCGCGTCGCTACGCACCCTCGCCGAGGCGCTCCGCGGGGTGTGGTCGAGGAGCGCGATCTCGCCAAAGAAATCTCCCTTCTCGAGCACTGCGAGCCGGGCGTTTTCCTGCCCCCGGCGGAGAATCTCGACCTCTCCAGCGTGGATCACGTACATTTCAGTGCCCAGGTCACCTTCGCGAAACACATAGGCACCGCTCGGGTACTCCACCATCCTTCGGGCGGGGTCGCGGTCGCTACTTCCTGTGGTTGTGCGTGTCCCTATGCCCACGCTCCCACTCCTTTCCCGAGCGAAAACGTCACTTCGCCACGAGGAGGATCGACGCGCGCGATGGCTCCGATCGGGAGGGTCAGATTGGGGCAACAGTGACCGCTGGGGATCCCGACGGCGAGAGACAAACCCTTTTCGAGAGCGAGCAGATCGAGACGCTGGCGAAGGGTCTCGCCGGCTTCGTGTTCGTCTGCCGGTTCCACACAACCCACGACCATGGCCTTGATCGCGGAGAGCCTACCCGAGAGGTCCAGGTGGGTCAACATTCGATCCAGCCGGTAGACAGGCTCGTCGACGTCCTCCCAGAACAGCACGGCATCCTCGAGATCTACCGCATACTTGGTCTCCAAAACAGCAGTCAACAAACTCAGGCAGCCACCCAGAATCGTACCCTCCACCACCTCTCCAGACCCACCCTCCGATGGAATGACCTGTGGTTCACCAACGAGGGCCCCGAGCAGCGAGACCTCCTCTACCGCTTGGAGGCCGCGGGCAAAATCCACCGCCACCATCGGCCCATGGAACGCAACCCAGCCGAGCCGCATCACAACCTGGTTCAGGAAGGGCGTGACATCCGAGTAGCCAATGTAGGCGCGCGGACGGCGTGCCAGAAGATCCCAGTCGATCCTCGGTAGCAGCCGGAGCAGGCCGTGCCCGCCACGAGCGAAAAAAACGGCCGACAGGGACTCGTCCGCCACCAACCTGTGAAACCCCTCCAGCCTCTCCTGGTCGGATCCGGCAAAGAGCCCCTCGCGGCTTTTGAGATTGGTCGCGGTGACCGGTTCAAATCCTATGCGCCGCAACTCGCCAAGCCCCGTGTCGAGTGCCGCGGGGTCCACCGGTCCGGAGAGCGCAGCGATGCCCACGCGATCGCCGGGCTTCACTGGAGGCGGTGGCTGGATCTGTCGAATCAAAGTGCCGGAGGTCTCCGTAAGCCGAATTCTGTTTCCCCGATCAAAGCCGGGTCAGCAGTCATTCATCTGGGACCGGCGTTGCCGTCGGCCTCGTGCGACCTACCCGGAAACGGCGGACCCCACTGGGATCCTATCGGGACGGGCAACCCGAAGTACCGTTTCCCTATTTGGTCTTGCTCCACATGGGGTTTGCCTTGCCTCGAACCGTCGCCGGCCGAGCGGTGCGCTCTTACCGCACCCTTTCACCCTTACCGCGCCATCGAAACGGCGGCGGCGGTCTACTCTCTGCTGCACTTTCCGTCGCGTCACCGCGCCTCGCCGTTAGCGAGCATGCTGCCCGTCGGAGTTCGGACTTTCCTCCCTCCACCCCGGACTACCCGGAACGAAGAGCGACTGCCTAGAGCCCTCCGGCAACCACTATCCTAGCAGCTGGTGGGCCAAGCGCTACCTCCCGAGTAGCCGCCTGAACCAGCCGCGAGGTCCGTCTCCCGTGGACGCGCCTTGGCCTTCGACCTTCCTCTTCCCACCCGGGCTCAACCGCTGCCGTCCGGCCGAAGCTTCTGGGTGACCCGGCATCGCCTGCAACACCGTCTCGTACAGCTCGCGGGCCGCCTTCATTTGATCCCGAGACTCGTAGACCTTGGCGAGCTCTATCCTGGTGTCGAGATTGTCCTCGTCCAGTTCGAGGGCCTTGCGGAAGCTCTCCGCGGCCTTGTCGAGCCACTGAGGATTCTGGGCCTGGCAACGCCCCAAGAGAGCCAGATACTCGGGTTTGGGGCTGGTTCGCGCAGCCTGCTGGATGAGTTCTATCGCGAAATGATAGTCGCCACGCCTCTCGAGTGACTCAGCTCTCTTGTAGTTCTGCTCCGCCAGTTCGTCGAGCTCGAGCTGCCGAACCTCCGGCGACGGCGTGCCTATGGAACCAAGCCCACCGATCTCCTCGACATACATGCGGCAACGGTCGTCGTCGCTGAGCGTCAGGTAGGCCTCGGTTGCCTTTTCGAACAGCAGCTGGA
>JAOTZA010000363.1 GCA_029861655.1 Acidobacteriota bacterium
ACCGCCACTGGCGGGCTTTACGTTCGTGAGCACGGGCTGTCTGGATGTCACGTTCACCAACACCACAACGCCGACTGCAACCGCGACCAGCTCCCCGATCGAGTTCGAGTGGAACTTCGGCGACGGCTCGCCACCGGTGTTCACGAATCTGACTGCCACGACGGTTACGCATACCTTCCCCTCGGCGGGAGGGTGGCCGGTTACGTTGACGGCCACAAGTGCCTTCGGAGTGGACACGGTGACGCAAACGGTGACGGTTGATCCAACGCCGTTCCCGAGCTTTGTTGTTCCGACCGGAACAACTGCTGGCTCCGCGGCGTCTTTCAATGCGGCGGCAACCATCCCAGACCCACCAGACCTGACCAACTACGCCTGGAACTTTGGCGATCCTGGAAGCGGCTCCAGCAATACAGGGTCGGGGGAAATCGCGACCCATACCTACGCTGCCGACGGCACCTATACGGTCACGCTCACGGTCACCGCCTGCTCAACAAATGAGACGGCGAGTCTCTCGCAGTTGGTCACGATCGATCCCTAACGGCCCCTGAGAGGGGACGCTTCCAACTCCACCGGGGGAGCGACCCGGCGCCTTGATATAGTTCCGGCCACCGGAAAGGCGGACGACAGCGCGGTTTTGAGGCCCCTGGCCCCGCTGCCCCGTTGTCTGAACACCATGAACCAGGAGTCGAATCAACACCGCATCGACACGCTACGTCAGGAATGGCGGAGCGATCCTACGCCCCGTCGGACTCTCCAGCTGGCCGAGGAATACGGCCGAGGCGGTGATAACGAAACGGCTCTGGAGGTACTGCGCTCGGGGCTGGAGAAACATCCTGGGCACGTCGCTTCGCGCGTCGCCTTGGGCCGCTATCTGCTCGAAGCCGGCCGGCCCGGCGAGGCTCGCACGGGTCTGGAACAGGTCGCGCTCGAGGATCAGACCCATCTGGTCGCGAACAAGCTCCTGGTGGAGAGTCATCTCAAGCTCGGAGAAGCCCGCGAGGCTCGTGATCGCCTGGATCTGTACACGCTTCTCAACGAGAGCGACGAGGACATCGAGTTGTTCGAGGCGCGGCTGGCGGAGCTCGAGACGTCCACCGGGCAGGCATCGGAGCCGCTCGGCGGAGACGCCGGTACAGCCGAGGCGATCTCGGGAAAGCCGGGTCAGGATGCCAATGACGGTTTCCTCGCCGGTCATTCCGCAGGTCCTCCCGAGAACATCGGATTCGGCGGCGGGGCCCAAGGCTTTTCGGGCGCGTCGCAATTGCCGGACCCGATTGCGCCCGAGACGGTGGAAGAGCCCGCTCCTCTCCCCGCGTTGAGGCGGATGGAAGAGCCACCCCGTGATCCGCTCTCGCAGCAACCGGGCGCTGCCGATCTCTTCCAGGATGTCTGGTCCGGGATCGAACGTGAGACCTATTGGGACTCCCTAGGCTCCGATGGGATCTTTGCTCTCGAGCCGAGAGCGAGCCCCAAGGAGGCGCCGATGCCGCCTCCGACCCGGGTGCCGCCGGAGGCGCCTGAGGTGCGCCATCCCGGGGCGGTCGAGCCGGGGACTGTCTCTGCAAAAGACATTGAGGTTGTCGAGTCCACCGTGACGTTGGGCCGGCTCTATCTCGAACAGGGACACCACACCGAGGCGGGGCGGGTCTTCCAGGAGGTTCTGGCGCGTGAACCCGGCAACCGCTCGGCTCTGGCCGGTCTTGCAGCGGCCGAATCAGATAGCGGATGGACGCTGACCGCAGCCGACCTCGTGCCGGCAGACGTTCTCGGTCGTGCTTCGGTTATCGAACGGCGGCGAGAACTGTTGACCGCGTATTTGGCTCGACTCAAGCCTGCGGCGGGCGGAGTCTGATCCATGTTTGTCGAGCGTCTCGAGAGAATCGCGAGAAGTGTTGGCGGCGCGGGCCTTGTGTCCCTGGTCGCGGCGGACGGGATTCCGGTGGAGAGCCATTCCACTCTCGAAGTGGAGGATCTTGATGTCGAAGCCCTGGCGGCAGAGCTGCTGGCGCAGGTTCACACGATCGGCGAGAACCACCGCGACTTCGAGATGGGGGCTGTCGAGCAGTTTTCGGTGACAACAGATCGCTATTCGGCGTTGTTGGGTCGTCTCAACGCCGACTATTTCTTGCTCTTGGTTCTGGCGGCGGGGAGCGGCCTGGGCCGTGCCCGCTTTGAGCTGCGGCGCGCCACGCTTGCCTTCGAGGACGATCTGTAGGGTCGACGGCCGTTCGCAAGGGAGATCCACCGTGCTGAGTTTCGATCAAATCAAGCAACTCATCGACATCGTCTGCGAGCGTGACCTTGGTGGTCTCGAAGTCGAGGAGACCGGTTTTCGCCTCAAGATCGACGGGCCGGTCGCGCGCGGGGCGGTGCCGACGCACGCTTTGACCACGGCTGGTGCTCATCTCGCGGCGCCGCCCCCCGTCGCGGTCGTGCCGGGTGGAGCGCCGATTGGCGGCGTGCCCGCACCTCAGAGCACGGCTCGAGCGGACGGCGGCTCCCACATCATCAACTCTCCCATCGTTGGCACCTTCTACTCGGCCCCGAGTCCCGATGCCGAGGCTTATGTGGAAGTCGGCTCCAAGGTCGTCAAGGGGCAGGTATTGTGCATTGTTGAAGCCATGAAGCTGTTGAACGAGATCGAGTCCGACGTCGACGGCGAGATCAAAGAGATCATCCCGAAGAACGCTCAGCCCGTCGAATACGGTGAGCCGCTCTTCGCCATCAAGCCAGACTAGCCTCTTGCTCGCGTCTTGTTACCGCCACTCGGTCGGATGCGGTGGCGGCCAGGCTCTTTAGATGTTCAAGAAAGTCCTGATCGCCAACCGCGGGGAAATCGCTCTACGAGTGATCCAAGCTTGCCATGAGCTCGGTGTCAAGACCGTGGCTGTGCATTCGACTGCCGATCAAGACAGCCTCCACGTGACCTACGCCGACGAGAGCGTCTGTATCGGTCCGCCGCCCTCGAGCCAGAGCTATCTGAATGTGTCGGCGATCGTCTCGGCCGCCGAGATCACGGGAGCCGACGCGGTCCACCCGGGCTACGGTTTTCTGGCAGAGAAAGCGGGCTTTGCCGAGGCTCTCGAGGAGTGCTCGATAGCGTGGATCGGGCCACAGCCAGGCAGCATCAGGCTGATGGGCGACAAGGCGCAGGCTCGTAAGACCGCCGCAGAGGCGGGGGTGCCGGTAGTACCCGGGAGCGAGGAGCCCCTGGACGGCCCCGAAGATGCGAAGAGACAGGCGAAGAAGGTCGGTTACCCGGTGATTCTGAAGG
>JAOTZA010000071.1 GCA_029861655.1 Acidobacteriota bacterium
CTCCAGACGAATGATCTTCTTGTAGATGGCAATCGCTTTGACAAACAGTTCTTCTTGAGCGAAGTGCTCGGCAGCCCTGCGGAACAGATCGATGGCCTTGTCCATTCGCTTGAGGCGAACGTACAGGTCTCCGACCTTGTTGAGCGTAGAGGTGTCGCTCGGGTTGTCATGGAGAACCTTTGTGTATTCTTTGATGGCAGGCTCGATCTTGCCGCGCGCGACAAGCTTGTCGGCCACCTGCAAGGAGTCGCGTCGCCCGCGAGGCATCTAGCAGCTCCTCGAAAGTGAAGCGCTCTTCTGTGGCAGCACCGAGCGGAAGGTCAAGCGATGAACCGGGCACGGACCGAATGTTCGCAGGGCTTCGAGATGCTCGGGCGCACCGTAGCCCTTATGTGCCGCGAAGCCATAGTGCGGATAATCGCGGTCCAGGTCTCGCATCATCCGGTCCCGCTCGACCTTCGCCAGAATCGACGCACAGGCGATCGCATAGCTCAGGCTGTCGCCTCGCACAAAGGAAAAACAGGGCATCGAAGTCCCGCGAAGCGCCACGGCGTCGACCAGCACCGCATCGGGGGCCGGCCGGAGTTGCTCTATTGCCGCGATCATCGCCCTTCGCGTCGACTCCAGAATGTTGAGCCGGTCGATGACCTCGGGCGGTATCGGTACGACCGACGTCGCTATCGACGCCGAGCAAATCCAGCCCGCCAGCTCTTCGCGCTGACTCGCTGAGAGACGCTTGCTGTCGTCTACGCCCGGTACCAGCTTCCGGCTGTCCGGGATAACCGCCGCCGCCACCACCGGACCAGCGAGCGAGCCTCGTCCTACTTCGTCCACACCTGCCACAAGGGCATACCCGGCATCCCCGAGCCGCCGCTCGATCCGGCCCATGAGACGCAATCGATAGGCCTCCGCCCCTAGGTGTGCCAACGTCACCGATCGAATTCTCGCATTCCTATGCCCCTCCCATCGCCCTCGAGAACGAGGTCGTTTTGAATGGAACTAGGAGGCGGCGCTCGGTTCCTTGCGCGCCGCTTTTCCTTGCAGCCTGTCCTCGCGTCGCTCTTCGATCCTCGCCGCCTTGCCTCGCAGCTTGCGAAGATAGTAGAGCTTTGCGCGCCGAACCCGGCCACGCCTTACGACCTCGATCTTGTCGACAACCGGGGAATGGAGCGGCAACACACGCTCAACTCCGATCCCGCCGGAGATCTTGCGAACCGTAAACGTCTCGCGAGTGCCACTACCCCGGCGCCCGATCACGACGCCTTGGAAGATCTGGATCCGTTCTTTGTCACCCTCGGCGACTTTGACATGCACTTTCAGCGTGTCGCCGGGCCGGAATTCCGGCATATCCGAACGTAGATAAGCACTCTCGACTTCTTGAAGCTCGTTCATTGTCCTCTCCTGATTCAACGCCGAAGACTTGCCGACGTGAGCCCTCTAGTGGGTACGGGCGACCCTGCGGTCGCTTGGGGCGGGATCTTAGCACGAGGCCGGGCTGGGTTTTCCCAGTCTCAATCGCTGCTTGGCCCGCCCTCCTCGGCCGCGGAGCCGGCCAAAAGATCCGGGCGCTTCTCACGCGTGGCCCGCAGCGCTTGACCTTTTCTCCATCGCGCGATCTCGGCGTGATGCCCCGACAGCAGTACCTCAGGAACCTCCAAACCCTCCACAACGGCCGGACGTGTGTATTGAGGGTAGTCGAGGAGCCCGTTGCGGAAACTCTCGTTTTCCACCGAGGCCGGGTCTCCGATGACAGCCGGGATCTGGCGGGAAACCGCCTCCGTCAGGACCATCGCCGCGACCTCGCCACCCGAGAGCACATAGTCCCCGATTGAGATCTCCTCATCCACCACCGTCTTCCGAACCCGCTCGTCGATCCCCTCGTAACGGCCGCAGAGCAGGAGCAGTTCGGGCCGCGATGCGAGCTCGCGAATCTTGGCGTCGTCCAGACGTCTGCCGCGCGGCGACAGCATCACCCGCCGGGTCTTCCCGGGCACCGACAGCTCTCGCACCGCGCGGATCCAAGGCTCGGCTTTCATGACCATCCCACCGCCGCCGCCATAGGGTTCGTCATCGACCACGCGATGCGCGTCGTCCGTGAAGTCGCGAAGCTGGCGCACGTCGACCTCCATGAGCTTCTTCTGGATCGCGCGCCCCAAAAGGCTCGTCTCGAGAAACGGAACAAAAAGCTCCGGGAAGATGGTTACGATGACGATGCGCATGTCTCGATCAGCCCCTCGGGCAAGTCGAACTCGATCGAACGGTGAGGTTCGATGTGGCGGATGTACTGGGCGACAAACGGCACGAGAAGCAAACGCGTGCCATCCGAGACTTCCAAAATCAGGCCACCGCCGTCCTCGACGACTTTTGCCACCTCACCCAGCTCGCCGGCGGTGCGATCGCTGCAGCGGCAGCCGATCAGCTCGTGGTAGTAATAGGAACCGGGCTCGCTCTCCGGGGCTCGGCCGGCTTCGATCTCGAGCACCGCTCCCCGCAAGAGCTCCGCCTCGTCCCGATCCTCGCAGCCTGCGAATCGCACCAGAACGGCATCCTTGTGCGCTCGAGACCCGGCAACCTTCAAGCGTTCCCGGCTACCATCGCGAAAGACGACGATCTCTGAGCCGGTGTCGAACCGGCCTGGTACAACGGTCAAAACTTCCACGGCGACCTCTCCGGCCACACCATGCGGCCGCCTCACACGCCCGATCATCAGGTACTCAGGCTTTCTGGACCCTGCCACGGTGACGCGGCCTCCGACGTCTAGTCGAGGATCTTGAGCTCGTAAACGTCGCCGTCTTTGGTCCCGCGACCCCCGAGCAGCGTACGCAACGCGCGCGCGGTCCGACCTTGCCGGCCAATCACCTTGCCCAGATCCTCCTCAGCGACCCTGACTTCGAAGGAGGTCGTACCCGCATACGAATCTTCGCCGATCTCGACTTCCCGCGGCTCGTCGACAAGCAAGCGGATAACGGTGCGGAGCTCCTGCAACGCCATCCTCAGGCAGTGGGGGCGGCAACGGCTTCGGGCTGCCGCTGCTGCTTCACGAGTCGTTTGACGGTGGGCGAAAGCTGAGCGCCCTTCGACACCCACTCATCGATGCGATCGACATCGAGTCGCGAGGCGGAGGACGGCTTTGAGGGATCGTAGTAACCCAACTCCTCGAGCGTCGCCGCGGTGGGCGCGCGCCGGGAGTCAGAGATCACCACCCGGTAAAAGGGCCGGTTACGGTTGCCCATTCGGCGTAGGCGTACTTTCAACATTCTTGGTAGATCCTCAGTCGGTGTATCGGGAAACGGGTAAGGCTCAGTAGCTGGGAAGGCGCCGTTGGCGCCGAACGCCGGATAATAGCACCCGCCCCAGGGCAAGTCGAGCGGTCCTCTGGTCAAGTCGGGCGTCGGTTCGCTCCCTTGAAGCGGCCGGCGCCCCTGCCGGCCGAGGACGACGTCACGGACCGCAGGCCCCGACTGTAGACATTCTCTCCGGCTGCGCGATACTTTGCCGGAATGCGTATCGCGTTCGGAAACGGGCACCAAGCGGCCGGGGTTCTCGACGCCCTCCCCGAGCGACCGCTCTATGCAAGGGTCGATGGCGTCGTCCGAAACGGCGGCTTTGTGCTGATGGAGCTCGAGCTGATAGAGCCCCAGCTTTTCTTCGGGCTTGCAAAAGGCTCTGCGTCCCGTTTCGCAAACTGCCTGCTCGAGGCGCTGAAGGCGAGGATCTGACTTAGGGCGGGCCCTCGGCAAATCAGACGGCAAAAAACCCGGTCCGTTATGAACTGGAGGCGCTCCCCGGGCTCTTGAGCTCGACCCGCAGCGCCCGAAACACTCGCTCGTCGAAATTCTCGACGGAATGAAGGGGCTCGGGTCCCAACCAGTCCGCGCCCAGATCGCTGCCACTCAAATCCCGATCTTCGGGTGTCTCGAAGCGCATCTCGCCCTCCGCATCGTAGTAGCGAATTCGGGCCGCTTCGAGCCCGACCATGACACTCGGCCAGCGATGGGTGTGGGCCGGCTCGCGCTCGCCGGGTTGGATGATGACTTCGAGTACCCGCACTCTCCCGTTTTCGAACAGCACGCGGTGTGAGTCCGGTGCGGCAACGACCGCATCGAGGTTCGGGTCCCATACCCTGTCATCGTCGGCCGAGACCGCGATCCCAGCCGCGACCATGCCAACGAAAACCAGAAACAGCAGGATCCAGCGCTTGATCGAAAGTCCGTTCATCGAGGCCTCCAGTAGCTTGAGATACGGAGCCGTGGCGAAGAGGTTGCCCAACCGTGAAGGCCGCTACCGGTTTCTCGCTACCCCCCCATCGCCTTCTGCAGCCACCCACCCTTGATCTTCTTCATCATTTTCCGCATGGTGCGGAACTGTTTGATCAACTGGTTGACCTCCTGGACGCTGGTCCCCGAACCGCGAGCGATACGCCGCTTGCGGCTGGCGTTGAGAAGGGTCGGTTTCTCCCGCTCGCGCGGGGTCATCGAGTCGATCACCGCTTCGACCCGCGTGAGCTTCCCCTCATCGACCATGGAAGGGTCGAGCCCCTTGAAGGGGCCACCGCGTGGCAGGGCTTCGAGCACCTGGGCCAGCGGCCCCATGCGACGCATCTGCCGGAGCTGATCGCGCAGATCCTCGAGGGTGAACTCGCGCCGCGCCATCCGTTTGGCGAGCCGCTCGGTCTCGGAGGCATCGAGCCCCTTCTCGGCCTTCTCGATCAAGCTCAGCACGTCGCCCATGCCGAGGATCCGCGACGCCATGCGCTCGGGGTCGAAGACCTCTAGATCGTCCGGCTTCTCGCCGACGCCGACAAAACGGATCGGCACCTCGGCGACGCTGCGGATCGACAACGCCGCACCCCCGCGACTGTCACCGTCGAGCTTGGTCAGGATAACGCCCGTCAGGGGTAGGAGCTTGCCGAAAGCCCCTGCGCTTTTGACCGCGTCCTGACCGGTCATCGCGTCGGCCACAAACAGGAACTCGGTCGGATCGAGGCTCTTGGCCAGAACCGCGATCTCGTCCATCAGAGCTTCGTCGATATGTAGGCGCCCCGCGGTATCGAACACCACCACGTCATAGCCACGCTCCCGCGCCTCACGCGAAACACGGGTCGCCAGATCCACCGCCGTCTCCCCGTCGTCGGGCCCCAGAACGGGAACACCCACACCGGCTCCCACCTGCCGCAACTGCTCGACCGCGGCGGCGCGCTGGAGATCGGCCGCCACCAACAGAGGTTGGCGCCCGGATTCTCGTAGCTTCTTGGCCAGCTTTCCCGCCGTGGTGGTCTTACCCGAGCCCTGGAGACCGCAGAGCAGCACGACACTCGGATGCCCGGTGAGACGAAGATCGCCACCGGGCTCACCCAGAATCCCGACCAGCTCGTCCTTGACGATCTTGACGACCTGTTGCGCGGCAGTGAGGCTTTCGAGCACATCGCTACCGATCGAGCGCTCGCGAACCCGGGCGACAAAGCTCTTGACCACCCTGAAGTTGACATCGGCCTCCAGAAGCGCGAGGCGAATCTCACGCAGCGCCGCCTGGAGAGCCTCCTCGCTTACCCGGCCCTCACCCTTGAGCCGTTTGAAGACTCCCTGTAGGCGATCCTGCAGTCCGTCGAACATCGCGGCGGCGATGCTAGCAGTTCCGGCGCAGCGCCTCGGTCGCCGTATACTTCGCCGCCATGAAACGTCGCGCCAAGATTGTCGCTACTCTCGGTCCCAAATCGAACCAGACCGCGGTGCTCCGCCGCTTGTTGAAGGTCGGTGTCGACGTCTGCAGGCTCAACCTCTCGCACGGCGATCACGATTGGCACCGCGATGCCATCCGCAAGGTGAGGAAGCTAGCCGGCGAGCAGAACCGCCAAACAGCAGTCCTGATAGATCTGATGGGTCCGCGGTACCGGCTGGGGACGCTCGAGCCCCGGCGGTTGCGCAAGGGGGAGACGGTTACCCTCGGAGACAAGCGCGAGCGCGTGGACCTGCCGGTCAAAAAAGCCATCCTGACCCAGTTGCATCCGCGCGACCGGGTTCTGCTCGACAACGGCCTCGTTGAGCTTCGAGTCGTCCGCCGCCGCGGCGGCCGGGTTACCGCGAAAGTCGTCAGCGGCGGTCCGGTGGCGAGCCACAAGGGGATCAATCTCCCGGACTCGGCTCTACCGTTTACGATCTCGCGCAAAGATCACGCCGACATCGAGCTGGCAGTCGCCGAATCGGCCGACTACATCGCCGCCAGCTACGTCGGTCAGGCCCGCGATATCCACTCCTTGCGGCGTGCGGTCCGGAAAGCCGGTGCCGAGATCCCCATCGTCGCCAAGCTCGAAAGAGGCCAGGCGATCGAACATGTAGACGAGATCGTCGTTGCCGCCGACGCGGTAATGGTGGCGCGCGGCGATCTGGGGGTAGAGGTGCCCCTCCACCGCGTTCCGGTTCTGCAAAAACTCATCATCGACTCCGGCCGGCGCCACGGTAAGCCGGTGATCGTCGCCACCCAGATGCTCGAATCGATGATGGAGCGACCTCGCCCCACCCGCGCCGAGTCATCCGACGTGGCCAACGCCGTCTTCGACGGCGCCGACGCTCTGATGCTCTCGGGCGAGACGGCGGCGGGCGACTACCCCGTCGAAGCGGTGCGAACGATGGCGCGGATCGTCGAAGAAGCCGAATCCTACGCTCGGCAGCGGCCGCACCAGGACACCACTCTCGCGACCCTGGCGCAGTCCGACCTGCCGCACCGCATAGGGTTCAGGGACGGCCCGGCCAGCACGCCCGAAACCAAGGGCCACGAGATCGCCGATGTCGTGGCTGCCTCGGCGGTGTTCGCGGCCCGCAACATGCCGGTCCGACAGATCGTTGCCTTCAGCCAGGGTGGGTTTACCGCTCGTCTCATCGCTCGCTACCGCCCGGGCGCTCCGATCGCCGTGCTGACGACCGCTCCCGCCGTCGCGCGCCGAATGCAACTGGTCTGGGGCGTCCGCCCGCTGGTCCTAGCGGACGACGTCCGCACCCACGAGGACGTGGTCCATCTGATCGACCGGGAGCTGCTGTCGGCCCGGCTGGCGCGGGTGGGTGACGCGATCCTCATCTTGATGGGGCATCCCATCGCAGAGCGGCCGCTCACGAACCTGATGCGTATCCACCGCGTGCGGAAATAGCCGACATGGGGACACGATGGAATCGTGTCCCCTCAAAGCTCAAAAATCACCGAGACGCCGAAAATACCTGGAGACGCAAGGCTTGCGACCCGAGGCTTCCGCAGGCGTACTAACAGTACGCCGAGGAAAGCCGACGGGAGCGAAACGCAGCGGATTCAGGTATTCGCGGCGTCTCGGCGGCGCCAGGCGAAATAGGCCGGCAACACCGTGATCGCCACGACACCGGTGAAAACTGCGCCCAGGATCGCAACGATCCCCATCGAAGCCAGCCCCGGGTAGGACGAGCGCGCCAGCGACCCAAAACCCACGATCGTAGACAAGGCCGCAATCGTGATCGCCTTGCCGGTTTGGACCAGACCTTGAGAAAGCCTCTCCGGCGACTGACGGGAGAACTCCCGGTGGCGGTGGATCATGTGAACACCGTAGTCGACACCGATACCGATGATCATCGTCGAGACAAAGATGTTCATGAAATTCATCGGTATCTCGAGGGCGGCCATCGCCCCCAGCATCCATACGATGCCCATCACCAAGGGCGCCAGCGACAGAATCGTCGAGTCGAGGCGGCGGAAGTCGAGCCACAGGAGAATCCCAACGAGAACAAACCCGAGCACCGATGCGAGCAGCGCGTCTTCGAGAACTCTCTCGCGCAGAAAACGGCTGATGACGTTGGCACCCGTGAGAAGCGTTTGGTCACCCAGTCGGCGAGCCATTTCGACGGTCTGGGGCGGCGCCTCACGGCGCCATTCCTTGGGTGGTGGGTAGAGATAGACGACACTCCGCCAGCGGCCGTCTGCGTCGTGGAGATAGCGTTCGATGAGTCGCTTGCCGTGGGTGGTGCGCTCGATCTCATCGATCGATACGGGCTCGCGGCGGGAAGCGGCCTGCCGAAACAGATCCACACCGCGAGAGAAAGCCTCGGCTCGCACCCCTTCTCGAGCCAACTCGGTGGCAAAGACCGACTCGATTCGATCGAAGTCCAGCGCGGTGCTCCGCCGGTGCTCCGCCAGCCAGTCGAGCGCCCTTCTCTGGCTCTGGGGTGGCGGCAGAATGGAGCTCACGGTGTCCACATCGGTGAGCACTCCATCGTCCACGAGTCGTGACGCCGCTCGGCTCGCCTGGTCCGCCAGGCTCAGCACTTCATCCGAAGTCGGCGCGGTGACGATCAGCATCATCTGGTCAAAGCCGACTCCGTATCGCTCCGCGACCTCGTCTCGCACCTCCACGCCACGGTTCCCCTCGGGTCGCATGGCGCTGATGCTGTCTTCGAACTCGAGGCGCGTGGCCGAAACCGCCGCCAGCAGGGTGATCACCAGTCCAACCACCAAAACCAGTCTCGGCCACGCCAGCGACATCTTGATCACCCGACCGCTACCGAAGCCATGGAGAAAACGGCGCGGCACGCGCTGCCGGCGTTCGTGGTGGTCCTCGCTCCAAGACAGCAGCGCGGGGAGCAGAAAGATCACGGCGGCCATGCACAACAGGATGCCCGTGCCGGTGAGAAAGCCCATCTGGTAGAGACCCGTAAAATCCGTGACTCCAAAGGAATAGAAAGTAGCGGCGCTGGTCACACCACCAACGAAAACAGCCCGCCCCGAGGAACCGCTCATCCTGGTCAAAGCCTCTTCCAGCACGGCACCCCGCTGGCGCTCCTCGACGAATCTGCCGTAGGAGACGATGACGAAATCGATTCCCAGGCCGATGAGAAGCGCAGCGACACCGCTGGTGGCGGAGCTGAGTACTCCATACGACATCGAGGCGACTCCAAAGGTCAGTATCAGGCCGCAACTCAGCGGAATGAGTGCATAGAGAAGGGGTCCAAAGCGGCGAAACGCGAGTAGGAAAAGCGCCAGAACCCCGATCATCGAGGTGGCGACGTTGGCAATCACGTCGCCTTTGATGAGCTCGGCGTCTCCCAGGGCCACGACATGCCGGCCGCCAAGCACCACTTCGGGAGGCGGTGGCACGGCTACGGGATCACGACCGAGAAAGGACGGCCACTCCGCCTGAGCCAACGCGATCTCGGCTTCCACCCTGGCCACCAGTTCCTTCGAGAAATCGACATCCTGGGGCGGGCCCGAGGGACGGCCCAGCAACAGCAGCATCCGGTGGTCGCGCGACAGAAAGTAACCACTTGCCCAGTCGATCTCGAGACCGGAGCGGGACGTATCGACCCGCTCGAGCAACAGGTCGGCGACTCCAAACGGGTCGAGGCGGAGCAGATCCTCGCGCAGAAACGACTGCGGCGTCGCGATCAACCGCTTGATCTCGCGTGCCCGCTCGCCCAGTCCTTCGTCGCTGACCTTCGCCGCTACCCTCTCGAGTTCGCTCTCGTCGAGAAAAACGAGTGCCGTCGGCAGATAGGACACCACCAGTTCCTCGAGGTTGCCGATGTGATACTCCACCTCGTCGAGGAGCGGTAGCGCCTCGAGCCGGCGACCGAGCGCATCCACAAACTCCTCATAGGGATCGAGAACCGAGTCCTCGGGGACACGAACCGCCACTAGCAACCGATCCACACTGCCAAACTGTTCGAGAGCCAGCCGAAACTCGTCAACAACCGGTTCGTTCTTCGGTAGGAGGCTCAGAATGTCGGTATCGAAACGCAGCCGGCTCGCCATTGCCAACGACACGACAACCAGAACGGCCGTCAGGCCGAAGACGAGCCGGTAGCGCCGACGCGAAAAAAGCGCCACTCGCTTCAGCGACGTATGCATCGGCTCGGCCGGCCCTCTTGCAGTGTCATCGTTGCCTGGTGAAGCCCGTCAGGACGAGACGTCGGAATCCGGTTGGATGCTACCGCGCCCAAAGAGCGCCGGGCCGTAACGCACGAAATACTCGAACCCCGAGACCAGGCTTGCCACCATGGCCACCCACAGGGTCCATTCCGCGAGTTTCTCCAGGCTGCCGAGCTTCTCGTAGATGATCAGCACGGCGATGGCTACAACCTGCAAGACCGTCTTTACCTTGGCCGACCCGATGGCGCCGAGAACCAGCTGTTGCGAAGCGGCGACGCTACGCAAGGCCGACACCGCGAATTCACGGGCGATGATCACGACCACCATCCACGCCGGCGCGATACCGAGCTCCACAAGCGAGATAAAAGCCGCGGAGGTGAGGATCTTGTCCGCGGCCGGGTCCAGCAGCATCCCCAACCGGGTCACCTTCTTCTGCCGCCTGGCGATGTAGCCGTCGAGAAAATCAGTCAGCGAAGCCAGCAGGAAAACGGCCAGACCAACAAACTCCTTGCCCTCAAATTTGGTCAGCAGAACGGCAACGAGCAGCGGCACCAGAAGAATCCGGCTCAGGGACAGGATATTGGGCAGATTGAACAGCATCGAGCTAGCGAATCCTAGCAGCCCGTGGTAGAAGTCCTCATGGCGTCGCAGCAGGGTCTTACGAGATGAATCCGAGGAGCGAGGAGGAGTCGATGCGGTGTCATCGTCGACGACAAGCGACACAAGGAGTCGCTCGTAACCGCCTGCTGCCCCCCGGGTTGTGGCGGCTTGAGGCCGTCTGCGGCGTTGCCGCTCCTCGAAAATGCTCCGGCATTGCCTACGTCGCGATGCCTAGCATCCGACCTCAAGGCGCTCACAACGACGCCGTGAGGACTTCTATCACGGGCTGCCAGGCGGAGAGGTTGTCATCCGTAGGCGACCGGTCGAGTCGCGGTAGAGAAAGGTCTTGCGACCCGGCCGTAGGTGCGGTGAGCCCGCAATCCGGTAGTCGGGGTCGCCGCGGTAGATCCGCATCACCTTTTCCACATATGCCTGGGTTTCCGGGTACGGCGGGATGCCGCCAAACCGACGGACCGCTTGCGGCCCGGCGTTGTAAGCCGCCAGCGCCAGTTCCAGACGTCCGCCAAACGTGTCGAGCATCCTACGGAGGTAACGGGTGCCGCCGCGTAGGTTCTGCTCCGGGTCGTAGGGGTTCTCCACTGCCAGCTCCGACGCGGTCTCCGGCATCAGCTGCATGAGCCCCATGGCACCCTTGTGTGAGAGCGCCGCGGTGTCGAAATCGGATTCCACACGAATCACCGCGCGGACCAGTTCGGTATCCAACCTTTGGCTCTTGGCCTGTTGAGCCACCATTGCGTCGAGGTCCCGCGACGCGGGCCGGGAAACCGAGGGCCGTGGCCTCACCCGGCCTTCGCCCCCGTGGTCGTTGTAGATATGGGTGCTGCCGTCGGCCCTCACCACCATGCGGACCGCGGCTTCCAGACCCGCCGAGCCCGCAAAAAGAGCTACCGCCGCCAGCAGGCCCTTCCACTCGCTACGTCCGCGCCGTGCCATCAGCCGGCTCCCAACTGCTGTTTCACCAGACCCGGCACCGCCTTGAGCGCGGCGTTCAGTTTCGCCGGCTGTTTGCCGCCCGCCTGCGCGAAATCCGGCCGCCCACCGCCCTTGCCATCGACCAGCGCCCCTATCTCACGCGCCAGGTGCCCGGCGTGTACGCGTTCTGTAAGGTCCGCGGAGACCGCCGTCACGACGCTGACGCGCGATTGGTCGCGGCTACCGAGAACGACGACACCGGAGCCCAGCTTGCCTCGCAGAGTATCCGCCATTGTACGGATCTCGTTGACCGGTGCGGCCGGAACCTCTCTTGCCACGATCCGGACGCCCTCGACCAGAACTTGCTCGGCGTCCGCCTCGGCGCCCGAAACGAGTTTCAGACGCAAGCGCTTGAGCTCGCTCTCGAGCTCCCGTTTGCGGGCCACGAGAGCCGCCACCTCGCGCGGGACCTGTTCCCCCTCGACCCCCAACTCATCCGCCACTCGATGGAAAAGATTCATGCGCTCTCCCACATATTCTCTGGCGCCTTCTCCGGTGCGGGCTTCGATCCGCCGGACCCCCGACGCCACACCGCGCTCGGCGACAATGACAAAGAGTCCTATCTCACCCGTATTGCCGACGTGGCAGCCACCGCAAAGCTCGAGGCTCTCCAGCCGTCCGGGCTCCGCGCCGTCATTCTCGCCAGCCGCCAGATCGAGACCCGGGACTTGCACCGTCCGCACGCGCTCACCGTACTTCTCGCCGAACAGCGCCATCGCACCTGCAGCCACCGCCTCATCGAAGTCCCGATCGGCGGTGATCGACGTCGCCTCCG
>JAOTZA010000072.1 GCA_029861655.1 Acidobacteriota bacterium
TTCCCTCTTGTGGCGCTTCGAAACCCGCCACCGCCCGGAGCAGGGTCGTCTTGCCGCAACCACTCGGGCCGACCAGAGCGGTTATTCCGCCGGCAGCGACCCCCAGGTCTACACCGTTGACAGCACCTACCCGACGCTCGGCACCTCGAGCCCCGTCGTCGTAGTGGACGACCAGATCGCGGATCTCGAGCAGACTCCTTCGATCGCTCCGATCGCCGCGATCACTCACTCGGCTTCTCCTACGCCGATTGCCTCGAGCAGGTCGCCCATCGCTCGCGTGGATTTCCGCGGAGCGAGAGCGGGACGGATCACCAGCCAGTACATCGGCAAGGCCGACATCACGAGCAGCCACAGAGACGGGACGGCCGCCTGGGAGTAGATCCCCTCCGATGCGTTGCTCCAGATTCGTGTCGCCAGCGTCTCAAAGCCGGTCGGTCGCAAGATCAGCGTCGCCGGAAGTTCCTTCATGGTGGTCAGAAAGACCAAACCCGCGCCGGCCAGCAAGCCGGGCCGAACGAGCGGAATCGTCAAGCTAGAGAGTATCGCCATCGGGCGGCGCCCGAGGCTACGCGCAACCTCTTCGAAGTGCGGCGACACCGTCACCATCGCCGCCCGCGTAGCCGCCAAAGCCTCAGGAAGAAAACGCACTACATAGGCGACCACAAGGAGGGTCAGACTCTGGTACAGCGGCCGTGCCATCCGTGTCGACATAAAGACCAGAGAAAGGGCCAGCACCAGACCGGGCAACGCAAACCCCGAATGCGCCAAACGCTCCACCCAGCGCCCCAACCGCGACGGGTAGCGCACCGCCCAGGTCACGATCGGCAACGCCAGGGCCACGGCCACGACCGCAGCGGCCGCAGCGACCCCAAGCGAGCGAACCGCGGCGACCCCCACGCTCTGTCCGGAAGGGCCCGTCAGCGGGTTGTCGGCGAGAAAAGCGTGCACTCCCCACACCGTGACCGTCAATAACGGCAGACCCAGGTTGAGAAGCGCCACGGCCGCCAGAAGCGTCGTGGCCGGCCATTTCCACTTCCCCAGCCGCACTGGCGGCGAGGGCCGCGCGACCCCCGTGCGGTGCGGGCGGATGCCGCGTATGAGCCGGGCCTCGGCAAAGATCAGCACAAACGAGAGAAGCGCCAGCAGCATGGCGAGAGAGGCCGCCACCGTGCGGTCGAGAAGCGCCTGGTAAGCCTGAAAGATCGACAGCGTAAACGTGTTGAAGCGGACGATCGATACGCCACCAAAATCCGACAGGGTGTAGAGGGCAATTAACAGTATCCCGGAGTACAGCGCCGGCCGCAACTGTGGAACGACTACCCGGAAGAAGGTTCGACGCCTTCCGATACCGAGGCTGCGGGACGACTCCTCGAGCGCCGGGTCGAGGTCGCGAAAGGCAGCGACGAGAAGAAGATAGAGATAAGGGTAGGTGAAAAGAGAGAGAAGCAGCAGAGCCCCACTGTAACCATAGGCAAGATCCGGCAGCCGTTCGACGCCCCAACGCGCCAGTAACTGCTGCAGACGACCGGTAGGCCCCAGCACGGCCACCAGGCTAAAAGCGGCGACGTAGGAGGGAAACACCAGGGGCAGCGCCCCCACCACGGTCCAGAGTCGGCGGCGTGGAAGGTCGGTGCGGGCGACCAGCCAGGCCATCGGCAACGCCAGCGTCGTGGCCACCGCCACGACCCCGACGACCAGTCCAAGCGTACGGGTCAAGAGGGCCAGCACCTGACCCGTCACTACCGTGTCGGCGAAGCCGGCCCAACCCCTCTCGAACGAGCGAATCACGAGATAGACGAGCGGCAGGACGGCTGCGACCGCAGCTCCGAGCGCTGCCCCAGACATCCAGAGCGGTGGTCGTCTTCGCGACGCCCACAGAGCCTTCACTGAACGAGACCACTCGCGGCAATTGCCGCCAAGGTCTCCTCGAAGACCGCTGAGACTTCCCCGAAATCCACCGATGCAGAAGCAACCTCGGTCAGCGGCGGCAACTCGACCGCAGGGTCCACACCTCCCGCGAGCGGGTACTCGAAGGTCTCTCTCGCAAAGTAGCTCTGCGCCGTTTCGGACACCAGAAAGGCCACCAAGCGGTGCGCTTCGGCGCGCTCGCTCAACACACCGGCACCGGCCGTGTTGACGAAACCCGATGCCTCGCCCACCGGAAAGAAGTAGTTTTCGGCGACGGCGGCGGGAGTCTCTTTGCGGGCGCGCCACAAGTAATAGTGGTTGACCAGACCCCAGTCAACCTCACCCGCGATCACGGCTTCGACGATTGCGCTGTTCTTGGGGTAGCGACCCGGCTCGTTCCGCGCCATCGCGGCCAAAAGGGCGTCAAGTGCCTCGGCTCCGTGAAGGGCGCGGAAGACCGCCATATGGGCCTGAAAGGAACCGTTGGTCGGTGCCACACCGAATCGGCCTCTGAAACGGCTGTCTCCCACTTCCTGCAGGCTCCGTGGCAGCTCGCCGAGACTCACACGCTCGGTGTTGTAGACGATCGTCCGCGCGCGACCGGAGACACCAACCCATTCGCCGCTGGGGGACCGAAACCTCTCGGGCACACGGCTCAGGATCTCGTCGTTCAACTCTCGGAAAAGCCCCGCTCGGGAGACCGCACCGAGAGCCGCGGCATCTTGCGAAAGAAAGACATCGGCCGGGGTGTGAGCCCCCTCTTCGAGCAGGGTCGCTGCCATCTCGGTCGTCGATCCGTAGCGGACTTGAACCTCGACACCCGTCTCCTCTTCGAAGATCTCCAGAAGCCCTCCCACCAACGCCTCACTGCGGCCGGAGTAGATCAGGACGGGGTCGGTGGTCTTGTCTGGCCCCTCCTCCACCCCGCAGCCCAAAAGCACTCCCAGCATCAGGACTCCCGCCACGACGCCGGCAAACGTTCGGGCTCGACTCTCTTCCCTCATTCTTCTGGGCTTACTCGGTTGGGGCTCGGCGGCGCCAAACGCGCGGATTGTGGACTGCTACGGTCCTAATTGTCAACACGCCCCGGAGCGTGCCCAGACCTCAGAGAGACGGATTCTCGGCCGTTTCGCCTATGCTAACCTTCCCGCGTTTCCCGTTGAGGGCTTCTACACCTTTTCGTCGGCATCTTCTCCACCGTACAGATCGACCGAAAGACCGACGAGGCTACAAGAGCCATGGTTGTATCCAGCCCCCCGCGTCACAAGACCACCGATTTCGAGATTGCCAACAGGCAGTTCGATCTGGCGGCCGACGCCATGGGACTCGATGACCAGATTCGCACGCTCCTGAAGAAACCATTCCGAGAGCTCAAGGTGTCGGTACCGATCCGTTTGGACAACGGCTCGACCCGCGTCTTTCTCGGTTATCGCGTCCAGCACAACGGTGCCCGAGGGCCTTTCAAGGGGGGGTTGCGGTTTCACCCCGATGTCGATCTCGACGAGGTGCGCGCGCTCGCGGCGCTGATGACCTGGAAGACCGCGCTTCTTCACGTGCCGTTCGGAGGAGGCAAGGGCGGCGTCAACTGCTCCCACAAGGAGCTTTCACTCGCAGAGAAGGAGAGACTGACCCGGAAGTTCATTGGGCGAATCTCGATCATTCTCGGCCCGAACCGGGACATCCCGGCTCCCGACGTCGGCACCGACGCCCAGACCATGGCCTGGATCATGGACTCCTATGGCCGCAAGAGCGGCTACACCCCGGCGTGCGTAACCGGCAAGCCGCTCGAGCTCGGCGGCTCCGTCGGTCGAGACTCGGCCACCGGTCGCAGCACCTTCCTGGTCCTGGAGGAAGCCGGGAAGGCGTTTGGCGTTGATCCGGGAGCGTCCACGTCGGTTATCCAAGGCTTTGGCAACGCCGGCCGCTGGGCGGCTCATTTCATCCACGCGACGGGCGCCAAGGTGCTTGCGGTCTCGGGCAGCAAGGGCGGCCTCTACGATCCCCAGGGGCTCGATATCCCCGCCCTCGTCGAGCATGTTCGGACAAAGCACCTTCTGGACTTCCCGCAGGGCAAGAAAGTCACCAATAAGGAGTTGCTCGCTTTGCCGTGTGATTTCTTGATTCCAGCGGCGCTTGGTGGTGTCCTCCACGAAGAAACCGCCCGCGCCGTCAACGCCAAGTTCGTCATCGAGGCGGCCAACGCGCCGACCACGCCACGGGCCGACGAGGTGTTCGAAGAACGAGGCATCATCGTGGCTCCCGACATCCTGGCCAACGCAGGCGGTGTCACGGTTTCCTACTTCGAGTGGGTCCAGAACCTGCAGCAGTTCTTCTGGGACGCGGATCAGGTCGACCGCGAGCTGCGCAAAAAGCTCAAGGCTTCGTGGGATGCCGTCTACGCCACCCACCGCGACAAGGGCGTTGCGCTGCGCCGAGCGGCATTCATGATCGCGATCGACCGGGTGGCACGTGCCGAGGGCATGCGAGGCCTCGAGTGACGAGGACACCGGATGAGCCCCAAGGCGAGTCCAACGCTCCCGCTCCCCGCAAGCCTCTTCACACCGATCGTCTTCGCGCCCGTCTCAAACGGACCGACCTTTCGCTCACCACGCGGATTCTGCTCTTTGTCGTCGGCTGGAGCCTGGTGCTTATCGGTGTCGCCGGTCTGGCGCTTCCCGGGATCCAGGGCATCCTCACCATCCTGGTTGGCGCAGCGGTTCTCTCCGTCGCCAGCGAAACCGTCTATCGGCTGCTGAGAACACTCCTCCGCCGCTGGCCCTGGGCCTGGGACAAGATCGAGCGTTTTCAGCACCGCGTACACGACCGGCTCAGCCGCAAGTAGACTGAGGGATGTACCGGTCGACCTCCGCATCGACCGGAAACCCCACCGGCGCAACCACGGTCGAGACAGAGCTCGACCGCTACACGATACTCGCAGAGTCGAAGCGCAAGATGTAGCGGTCGATCTCCGTGTCGACCGAACCGGACCGATCTCCGTGTCGACCGAACCGGACCGACCTCCGTGTCGACCGGAGGGTGTGCATCACATTCGGGTGTAGCGGTCGACCTCCGTGTCGACCGAACCGGACCGACCTCCGTGTCGAACGGAGGGTGTGGATCACATTCGGGTGTAGCGGTCGACCTCCGTGTCGACCGAACCGGACCGACCTCCGTGTCGAACGGAGGGTGTGCATCACATTTGGGTGTAGCGGTCGACCCGTGTCGACCGAACCGGACCGACCTCCGTGTCGACCGCTGACGCCACCGCCGCAAGGACGGCCGAGACAGAGCTCGACCGCTACAACGTCTCTACCGCTCGCTCATCGGCTGAACGTCGCGCTCGGTCTTGCCGATGTAGACCTGCCGTGGCCGGTGGATGCGGGACGACGGGTCCTCACGCATCTCCTTCCAATGAGCGATCCAACCCGGGAGTCGGCCAAGGGCGAACATGACCGTAAACATGTTGGTCGGGATACCCATGGCGCGATAGATGAGACCGCTGTAGAAATCCACGTTGGGGTAGAGCCGACGCGAGACAAAATAGTCGTCCTCGAGCGCCACCTCCTCCAGGTGTTTGGCGATATCGAGGAGCGGATCATTGACCCCCAGCTCTTCGAGCACCCGGTCGGCGGCCGTCTTGAGAATCTTGGCCCTCGGGTCGTAGTTCTTGTACACCCGATGGCCAAAACCCATCAACCGAAAGTCCGAGGTCTTGTCCTTGGCCAGGTTGACATACTTCTTGTAATTGCCGCCGTCATCCTGGATCCGCTGCAGCATCTCGATGACCTTCTGGTTGGCACCGCCGTGGAGTGGTCCCCAGAGTGCGTTGATCCCCGCCGAGATCGAGGCGAACAGGTTCGCCTCGCTCGAACCGACCATCCGCACCGTCGAGGTCGAACAGTTCTGTTCGTGATCGGCGTGCAGAACCAGCAGGAGGTTCAGGGCGTCGTCGAGCACCTCCGGGACTTCATAGGGCTCGGCTGGCACCGCAAACATCATGTGGAGAAAATTCTGCGTATAGGAGAGGTCGTTCTGCGGGTACACAAACGGCTGGCCGATCGACTTCTTGAACGAGAATGCCGCGATCGTCTTGGCTTTGGCCAAGAGTCGGATGATGTTCATGTCCACGTCTTCTTCGCTCTGCGCCGCTGGGTAGTACGACGACAGCACCGAAACCATCGACGAAAGAATCGCCATCGGGTGTGCAGTGATCGCATAGCCCTCGAAGAACTTCTTCATATCCTCGTGGATCAGCGAGTGGTAGGTCAGCTTGCGCCCGAACTCCTCGTACTTGGCCTCGGTGGGCAGGTCGCCGTAGATCAGAAGGTGGCAGACCTCGGTAAACCGAGTCGTCTCAGCGAGCTGTTCGATCGGATAGCCGCGATAACGCAGAATCCCATTCTCACCGTTGATAAAGGTGATGGCGCTCTCGCATGAACCGGTATTGCCATAGCCGCTGTCGAGCGTCACGGCACCGCTCTCCTTGCGGAGCTTGCCGATATCGATCGCTACCTCGCCTTCGCTCCCCTCGGTCACCGGCAGTTCGTAATCCTTGTCCCTGAGACTCAACTTGGCGATCGTCATCTCACCTCTCTCTTTCTTCGGTTCCCCACCCTGACCGAAACCAGATCCTACCGCACCGGCATCGCTTCAGGGCGTCAGAAACTCGACCGTCTCGGGCAATCCTTCGGCCAGCGACCGCGGGCTCCAATCGAGCTCGCGGCGGGCCTTGGCGTCGTCGAAATACCAGTGTCGCCCCACACTGGCGAGCTGCTCCGGCACAAACGGCGAACGGAAGCCGCGCAGTCTGAAGTATGGGCGCGTCACCCATCCCATCACCTTGGCTACCCCCACGGGCAAGGCCAACCGCGGCGGTTTCACACCCGCCAACCTCGACGCCTCGCCGACAATCTCTGCGATCGTCACCCCATCACCGGCAAGAAGATAGTTCTCACCCGGGGGTGCCATCTGCATCACTTTCTCGATCCCTCGGGTGAGGTCTTCGATATGGATCCACGAGCTCTTGCGGTCGCCGCCCACCACGGCGGGAAGCCGCCCTTTGACAATCGTGCGTAGGATCGCATTTGCGCCCGACTTCTTGGTCGGTGGACCGTAGACCAGGCTCGGATAGACCGTGTTGACCGCGAGTCCCTTTTCCGCCCAGGCCTGAATGGCTCGCTCGCCTTCGCGCTTGGTGGCGCTATAGAGGGTCGGCATTGGTTCAACCGGCGGTGACTCTTCGTCGCCGGCCGTCCCGTCCGCGAAGCTGCCGCCAAAAACGGCGATCGACGACACCGACAGTAAGCGTCCGACTCCCAGCTTGTAAGCGAGCGACGCGACATTCTCCGAACCCTCGACATTGACTCGGCGCATTCTCTCGGCCGGCCCACCGAATTCGAGATCGGCGGCCGCGTGGATCACCCAATCCGACCCGGACATTGCCTCGCGCATCGAGTAGCGGTCGGTCACATCGCCGAGAAAACAACTCACGCCCAGTTCGTCGAGTTGCGAGCGATCACTCGTCGGCCTCACGAGCGCTCGCACTTCGTGTCCAGCCCGCATCAGGCGATCGCTGAGAACCGTGCCGACATAACCTGAGGCGCCCGTCAAAAAAACCCTCATTTCGCGTTTTCTCTCCTGAAATTCGGTTGTACGCCTTGCCATCAAGTTATAACAGGGCCGGGAACGGGGGTTGGGCTCGTTCCGCGGAGTTTTTACTCCGGAGCCCATCTCTCAGACCTTTCCCCGTGTCGTATCCCTCCACGGCACGGGGTTCTTCGTTTTACGGGATAGGCTAGGCCCATGAAGGGAATCGTCAAACTCGCCGTCTTCGCCGCTCTTCTCTATCTTGGCTACACGAGGGCGATGCCCTGGCTCGAACGACTGCAACTGTCGAAACAAGAGGAATCCGTGGCCCAGGAGCAGGGCACCGCATCGGCGGACTGTGTGGCTCTTGCTCGAACCGCCGCCAACACTCTGGGGTCGGAGCTCATCCCTCTCGCCGCCCCCACGGCGGACCGCGGAACCTGGGGCACCGCACTGCTCCGAACCGGCGCCGCGCTGAGCGATGCCGACGACGCCTGTCGCTGCGGCACGGAGTCGTGTCTCCAGGCTTCTGTCGCCATCTCCGAGATGCGTCGAACGGTGGATTCGCTCAACAGCGCCGTGAGGGGTTCCGGACCTCCGATGGCCAGCCTCGCGCACTCGCGCGAGCGCGTCGATCAACTGCTCAACGAAGCTCAACGGCTGGTCAAAAACTGACGCGGCCGGCGTCCCGGATCGCTCTCACTCGTCGTAAATCTCGAGCAGGCCCCGGTGGTGGCGTCGGAACACCACCCCCACAAGGTGCGCGGCGGTGAACCACCCATACATCCCGGCCGCTGCCGACAAGATCGTCCCGACAAAGGGAGCAAACAAGAGCGCCACCGCCAGCACCTGCCCGACGATGATCAAGACCGTGGAGAGGACGGCGGCAATCCACAGATCCGAGCCCAACCGACCGATCGCGGCCAGATGCAGATCGAGTCGCACCGCCAGCCAGTTGCTGCGGAATCTGGCCACCGCACCGAACATCGGCACCCAGAGAACAAAAGCCACCAGCCAACCGACCACCAAAAGCCACCAGCAGTGGGTTGCCATCGTCAGCCTGCAGCCGCCGAACTTGAGCAGCAGAGCCAGCGGCAAGCAGGCGATCGCGAGCGTCAGCAGAAAGCCTACGATCTCCGAGATCCGCGTTCCGAGATTGACGATCAGTTCCGGCCAGTCGGGCAGCTCGTTGCCACCGTCCGCGGTCGTGCGGACGATCTCGTAGAGCGTCCCCGGAACCAAAACCAATACCGCGATCATAAAGAGCAGCGCCACACAGCTCGCCGCACTTCCTACGATCGGCACCAAACCGAGGAGAGCCAGAACCGCAAGGGCGCCGAGATAAGAGCCAAAAACCGCAGACCCCTTGCCGCGGAACACATAGAACAGAGCCTCGCCCCACGTGTACGCGGCGGCGCGGTTGTGCTGGCGCACGAGTTGTGGCGCGGTTGTCGCCCCCTCCGCGACGACAGGTGCCGCCATTTCCCCACAATGCGGGCACAGGAGAAGCCGGTGGCCTCTCTCCAGACAATCGGGGCACAGGAACTTACGACACTCTTTGCAGCAGTGGGTCGCCTCGATTTCGGGGTGCTCGAAACAGTGGCCGCTCGGCATGCTGCGGCGAGTCTACCGGTCCCGAGACACCGGAGAGCTTCAGATGATGGCGGGAGGAAACCCTGCCGACGTGCCCATTATCGGGTCATGCGCCAACGCCGAGCCGTCCGCAGCCCAAACCAAAAGAACGCCGCCGCCACCAGAACAAACAAACCGAAAACCGAGGTGCCCAAGGATTCTCCGATTCCGAGTATGACCATCTGCGGGTTGACCGCACCGTAGTCGAGAATCGCGTTCGCCCCGCGGTAAAGCCCCACCCACTGTCCCAGAAAGCCGAAGATCGCGGTCAGGCTTCCCCAGAAGAGGATCGCGTCGATGCTCGCCCCAAGTCGAGCGGCCCGAGCGCCCTTGTAGAAAATCAGTCGCACCGAATTGAGAAGGGTCAAGACAAGGATGGCCAGGGCCAGGAGGAACTGCAACCAGATGAAGGGTCCCGATTGGTAGATGAATCGAAGCATGAGCCGTGCCCTTTCTGTTCTTGGCGCTTAGGCGTCCGTACCGATCAATTCGCCAGAAGTGCGTCCGCCTCTCGGTTCTCGATCCCGGCGATCAAGTTGGCCAACACAAACCACACCATGGCCGCGAGGACGGCGGTGAGCAGGCCGATGATCGCCATCGACGAGATCGCCAGCGTCCAGGTACCAAACATCCGGAACACCGTTTCGGGAGCTCCCTCGAAGGTCTGAAACGCATACCAACGCAGGTGATAGAGGAACCCACACGCCGAGACCATGAGGCTCGCGGCGGCCAGAAACAGCAGCCCACTCAACCCGGATCTGAGCCGGCGGACATCGAGCCGCTTCTTGACAAAGAGTTGGTAAAGCTTCCAAACCCCTAGCGCCAAGACAGCTACCGCGAGGATCATCAGCGGCCAAACAAACGGGCTCCTGACGAGGAAGAGTCGCTCTTCGGTCGCGGCCTTGCCCACCAGCAGGATCACCGCGACGAGCCAGAGGACGAGAAGCGCTTTCTCCCAGAGTGTTCGCAGTTGTCGGGTCAGCCGATCGGCCCAGTCACCGCCCTTCTCGTGGATCCGCGCCAGGCGCCTGAGCGCCTCCTCCGAGGCAACAAATGCCTCCTCGGCGCGTCGCGCGGCCTCCGCCTCGTCCAGGCCCTCGCTCAAGTGATGACGATAGAGGTCTTCCAGGTCGCCGGCCATCTCGAGGAGAATCCGAGAGCGTGTCGGCTGCGGAAGGTCCAGCGTCCGGTTGACTTCCTTCAGAACTCCGGCAAATCGGTTCATCTTCCTACCTCCCCAATGACGGCGAAGAAGCGATCGAAGAAGCCGAGCCACGCGGTCGCCTGCTCGGCCAGACGCCTCCGCCCCGCCTCGGTCAATGAGTAGCGCTTGCGCTTGCGCTTGCCGGGCTCATCGAGCCAGTCTCCGGCGATCTGCCCATCCTGCTCGAGCTTGTGAAGAATCGGATACAGGGTTCCGTGGTTGAAGCGAAACGCGCCGCCGCTCTTCTGCTCGAGCTCCAGCGCCAGCCGGTAGCCATGGAATCCCTGCGTCGGTCCGCCCGCCAGAACCGCCAGGATCAGGGCTTGATGGCACTCTCGAGGCAGGTTCTGGATCTCGATTGTCTTGGGTTGAGCAGGCATCTCGCGTTTCGATATATCGGGCTCCGATATATTGTACATCTATATAACCACGGCGTCAAGGGGCGCGACTCTCACAGGCTTGAAGGCAGGTGGCTGTGGTCGCGGGGAGGCCGGGTCGGAGGGCTCCCGCCGGCGCGCAGGCCCCAGCGCCGCCGCGGCGCTGCTATCTAGGGGCCGAGCACCGCGGGAAACCGACCCGTAGCCGGGGCCCCGCGACCTAGCCCCCTTCTCTAGCCCTTCAGCAGCTGCCGGAGCACGTACTGCAGGATCCCACCGTGCCGGTAGTACTCGACTTCCTGCGGGGTGTCGAGCCGGAGGACCGCCTCGAAGGTCTTCTCGCCCGCCCTCACCGTCACGCTCGCGCCCTTCCGGAATTCACCATCCCCGCCGATCGCCTCACCGATGCCCTCAATCGCGAACACTTCCTGCCCGGTGAGTCCAAGCATCTCCGCCGAATCGCCCTCGCAAAACTCGAGCGGCAGGATCCCCATGCCGATCAGATTCGATCGGTGGATGCGCTCATAGCTCAAGGCCATCACCGCCCGCACGCCCAGGAGCATCGGCCCCTTGGCGGCCCAGTCGCGCGACGACCCGGTCCCGTATTCCTTGCCCGCCACCACCACCAACGGCACCCCGGTCTCGCGATAGCGGAGCGAGGCGTCGAAGATGGACATCGGGGTTTCCTCGCCACCGTCCCCAAAGTGCAAAGTGAAACCGCCCTCGAGCGACGGCACCAACCGGTTCTTGAAGCGCACGTTCGCAAACGTGCCGCGCATCATCACCTCGTGGTTGCCACGCCGTGAGCCATAGGAGTTGAAGTCTTTGGGAGGCACGCCTTTGGATTGCAGATACTCCCCGGCTGGTGAGTCGCCTTTGATCGCGCCGGCGGGGGAGATGTGATCGGTCGTGATCGAGTCACCCACCAACGCGAGACACCTCGCGCCTTCGAGGTCCGTGATCTCGGCCGGCTCCTGGGGCATACCGACAAAGTAAGGCGGCAGCTTCACATAGGTCGAGTCCGGCTCCCAAGCGTAGGTCTCGCCCGTCGGTACACCCATCGAACGCCATTGCTCATCGCCGTCGAAGACCTCGCCATACTCCTTGGTGAACATCTCCGCGTGGAGGCTCTCGCGTACAACTCGGTCGATCTCCTCCTCGTCCGGCCAGATATCCTCCAGATAGACTGGCTTGCCGTCCGTGTCCTCACCCAGCGGTTCGCTCTGAAGATCGACGTCGATCCGACCCGCCAGGGCATAAGCCACCACAAGGGGCGGCGAGGCAAGGTAGTTGGCTCGGATGTCGGGTCCGATCCGGCCCTCGAAGTTGCGGTTCCCCGAGAGCACGGAGCAAGCCACCAGATCGCCGACGTCGATCGCCGCCTTGATCGGCGCCGGGAGCGGGCCCGTGTTGCCGATACAGGTCGTACAGCCGTAACCCACCAGATGGAAGTTCAGCTTCTCCAGATACTCGGTGAGTCCGGCCTCGGCCAGATAGTCGGTCACCACCTTGGAGCCCGGG
>JAOTZA010000364.1 GCA_029861655.1 Acidobacteriota bacterium
CCGATGATCCGCACCCATGAAAAACGTGAAGTGGATCTCGCCCATCTGCCTCCCGATGATCCCAACACGTTCGAAATGCTGCGACGGGCCGACACCGTCGGGGTGTTTCAGGTCGAGAGCCGAGCGCAGATGGCCTCGCTACCACGCAACTCCCCCGAAACCTTCTACGACCTGGTCATCCAGGTCGCGATCATTCGTCCCGGCCCCATCGTCGGCGGCATGGTCCATCCCTATTTTGAGCGCCGCCGAGGACGACAGGAAGTCGTCTACCCGCACCCTTGTCTCGAGCCCGTTCTGAAGAGAACCCTGGGGGTACCGATCTTCCAGGAACAGATCCTGCGAATGGCTATGGAGGCGGCCGGATTCAGCGGCGGCGAAGCCGAGGAGCTGCGTCGCGCCATGGGGTTCAAGCGTTCGGTCGAACGGATGGAGAAAATCGAAGAGCGGCTGCGTGTGGGGATGGCCAAGCGCGGACTCAGCGGCGCGGCACAGGAAGAGGTCGTCCGCTCCATCACCTCGTTTGCACTCTACGGGTTCCCCGAATCGCACGCCGCGAGCTTTGCACTCATCGCCTATGCCAGCGCCTACTTGAAATGCCATCACCCCACCGCCTTTCTGGCGGCTCTGCTCAACGCCTGGCCCATGGGCTTCTACCATCCGGCAAGCCTGATCAAAGACTCTCAGCGACACGGTGTCGAAGTGCGACCGGTCGACGTCAACCATTCCAGCTGGCGATGCACATGGGAGGGCGACTCCCCTCCCGGGGCCGTCCGTCTGGGGCTGCGCTATGTACACGGATTGCGCCGCGGGGCCGGCGCACGGCTCGAAGCCGCACGTCGCATACATGACTTCGGAGATCTCGAAGACCTCAAGCAGCGTGGCCGGCTGCGCGAGGAGGAGCTCACCACCCTCGCCTCATGCGGTGCTCTGACCTCGTTGGGCTTGAGTCGTCGCGAGGCTCTTTGGCAGGTCGCGTGGGTGAGCAAACCCAACGCACCTCTTTTTGAGCGAAATTCGCGAAATTCGGTGACAGGCACCTCATTTCGCAACGGCAGCAAGAGACGCGACAAAAAGACAAATTGTAGAAATGAGGTGCCTGTCACCGAATTTTGCTCACCCCTCCCTGAGATGACCCCGCTCGAGGAGACGTTTGCCGACTTCCGCGGTACCGGAGCGACCACGGGGGTCCACCCCATGGAGCACTTGCGCCCCGAGCTCACGAAACGTGGGGTTTTGAAAGCCGAAGAGATCGGTGGATTGACAAGAGGGATACGGGTCGAGGTGGCCGGTTCAGTGATCGTGCGCCAAAGACCGGGAACTGCGAAGGGAATGCTCTTTCTAACCCTAGAAGACGAGAGCGGAATGATCCAGGCGATCGTCACACCCGATCTCTTCCGCCGTCACCGCCGGACGATCATCGGCTCCCCGGGTTTGATCGTCCACGGGAAGGTCGAGCACAAAGACGGCTCGACATCGATCCGGGGTGACCGTTTCGAGCCGCTTCGCTTGTCCCCAACCCCCAGTCACGACTTCCGCTAGCCTGACCGTCTCACCGGTTCCACCCGGCTCGATCACGACGCTCTCGACCATGTTGTATTCTCTCACCGGGTCACTCGCGAAACCGAGCCACCGACCCGCAAGAACATGAGCTTTGTAGGAAAACTGGCTGAATTCAGGCTTTCTGATCTGCTTCAGATCATTGCCGCCAACGAGAAAAACGGCAAGCTCAGCCTGACCCGATCCGACGCCCAGGGGGTGATCGTCCTGCGCGGCGGCAAGATCATCTATGCCGCATCTTCCTCCGCCCGGGAAACGCTGGGCAATCTGCTCTTCTGCGAAGGCCTTATCGACGAGGAACAGCTGCTCTCCGCACTCGAGCAGCAACACCAGGCCAATCAGGACAAGCGGCTGGGAACCATCCTGGTCGATGCCGGCGTCCTCGAGCAGGAAACACTCGAGCGGATCGTTCGCCAGCAACTCGGCAAGGTCGTCTCAGAGTTTGTCCGCTGGGAGACCGGTTTCTTCAAGTTCGAGCTCGTCGATCTCCCCAACCAGGGCGAAATCGAGGTAGATGCCGCCGACTTCCTCCTTCGCGACGGCCTCGCAGCAGACCAGATCCTCCTCGACATCGAGCGGCATCTAGAAGCTCTTGAGAGCACCTCAACCGAAGAGGAGGCGCCCACAACCGCCACCTCCCCGTCAGGAGAGTCCGATGACGGGCTCTCCTCTCTCAAAAGCGTCATGGCGGAGATCCGCTCGCCGGAGTTCACCGGTGAGGTGACCCTGGAGATTCTCAATTTTGCACGCCGAGTCCTTCCCCGCGCGGTTCTCTTCTTTGCGCGCCAGGGCAATTTCACCGGCATGAGCCACTACGGAATCGAGCACGAAGGAACTTCCACCGACGAGCACATCCGGCGGATCAAGATCCCTTCCGACCAGCCATCGGTTCTCGCCCGAGCTGCCGGTCTCAAGTCGAGCTTCCGCGGCTCTCCCGACCGAGCGGAATGGGACCTCTACCTCATCAGTCAGCTCGGGGGCTTTACGCCGACCGAAACTGTGGCCGTCCCACTGATCGTCAACCAGACGGTGCTACTCGTGCTTTACGGCGACAACGCGCCCGAGGGACGGCCGATCGGTCCTCTCCACGAACTCGAGCTGCTGATGTTGCAGGCCGGTCTGGCGATGGAAAAACGGATGCTCGAGAAGCGCGTCGAGCAGTACAACAAACTGCGTGGCGAAGAGGGCGAGTAGGCTAGCCTGACCTTCTCACCGGCGTTCGTCGCGAGAGGTCGAAAGTGCTTGGAGGTACAAGGCTTGCGACCGAGACCGATGCAAGCGTACTTGACGTACGCTGAGGCGGTCGACGGGAGCGTAACGCAGTAGATTCAGGCACTTGCGACCCCGCAGTAGAAGGTTGGTGGGAAGGTCAGGCTAGAGCCAAAGCCTCCTCAATCGGCCGCAAGGTCCATGCCCATCACGTGGTAGCCGGCGTCGACATAGACCACTTCACCCGTGATCCCGGACGCCATCGGCGATAGCAGGAAAAGACCGAGCTGTCCCACCTCCTCGTGGGTGATGTTGCGGCCCAGGGGCGCCACCTGTTCGAACCGTTTGTACATGTCCGTAAAGCCGGGAATGCTCCGCGCCGCAATGGTCTTGACCGGCCCGGCCGAAACTCCGTTGACCCGGACTCCCTGCGAACCCAAGTCGTAGGCCAGGTACCTGATACTGGCTTCGAGGGCGCTCTTTGCGAT
>JAOTZA010000073.1 GCA_029861655.1 Acidobacteriota bacterium
GCGGACGTCAAGTACGCTGGCGTTGGTCTCGGTCGCAAGCCTTGTATCTCCAAGCACTTCCGACCTCTCGCGACGAACGCTGGTGAGAAGGTCAGGCTAGAGTTCCGGCTCCTTGCCGGTGATCCGGCGGAACGCTTCGAGGTATCGATCGCGCGTGCCTTGGACGACCTCGGGTGGCAGGGTCGGGGGTGGGCTCTGGTGGTCCCAGCCAGACTCGTCGAGCCAGTTGCGCACGAACTGTTTGTCGAACGAGGCCGGCTCGGTTCCGGGTCGGTATGCGGCTTCCTCCCAAAAACGAGAGGAATCCGGAGTCAGGACCTCGTCGATCAGCACCAGACCGCCACTGTCGTGACCGAACTCGAACTTTGTGTCGGCGAGCAGGAGCCCGATCTCCTGGAGCCGCGCCGCACCCAGGGCATAGAGTTCTACGGTAAGCCGCCGCAGCTCATCGGACGATCCTTCTCCCAGTGAATCGGCCATAATAGTGAACGAAACGTTTTCGTCGTGGCCGCTTTCGGCCTTTGTGGCCGGTGTGAAGATGGGCTCGGGCAGGCGGCTCGCCTTGACGAGGCCCCCTGGGAGGGGAATCCCACAGACCTCGCCACCCGCGATGTACTCGCGGAAGCCGCTCCCTGCCAGATAGCCTCGCGCCACACACTCGAACGGGACAACCTTGGCTTTGTGAACCAATACCGACCGGCCGCGTAGCACATCCGCATGGGCAGCGGCCGCCCTGGGAAAGTCGGCGGGGTCGGTCGCGATCAAGTGATTTCGAATCTTGCCCGCGAAGCGCTCGAACCAATAGTTGGTGAGCTGGTTGAGGATCTTCCCCTTGTCCGGGATTCCCGGCTCGAGCACGTAGTCGTAGGCTGAGATGCGGTCGCTCGCAACCATCAGCAGATGTTCGCCGAGATCGTAGATGTCGCGAACCTTGCCTCGGCGCGGCTCGGGAAGACCCGCGAGCCAAGTACCCACGTTCGCTCGTGTCATGCCACCCAGCTTCCCTACGCTCGGCCCGCGGAGGCCGCCGCCATACGATGCTGTTCTTCGACGAGCTCCATCAGCGGTCCGGGAGCGACCGGTTCGATCTGGCTCTGCGCCCAGGGCGCCGCATCGACGATCTGTATGATGGGAACCTCGCCCAGACCCTTGAGGCGAGCGCTGCCGAGCTTGCGCAGTCCGACCGCTACGGCCCCGGCCTCGTCCTCGACTTCGAAAACCAGGTACCTACGACCTTCGCGCCGGTAGACACCACAGCTTCCCGCAAGGGTGATCTCGCCGAGTTGCTCGACAAAGGCTTCAGTGGCAACGATTCCCTCGTTGACCAGTCCGCCGCTGTGATCGATATAGGAGAAGAAAGGCTCGTTGGCCTCTGCGCTCAGCCGGCGGGTCTGGCCGCGGCTCACGGGCTCGAAAAAGCGATCGACCGCCTCCGGAGAGTAGCCGTTGGCGAGAAGAAAGACCCGAACTTCGTCCAGCTCGTGAGTGGTCTTGCCGGTAACGAGTCTCGACAGCTCGACAATGCCGTGACCGAAAAACTCGTAGCGGTGCCCGACCCCGACTGTCTGAATCGGCAGCAGACGGTACTGGGCGTAATTGAGTGCCACACGCATCCCGCGGTTGAACGGAAAGTCCTCCTCGACGACCCGCTTGTAATAGCGCTGCAGGCGAATCGCGGCAGCCAGCAAGAGTCCGGGATGACGGCCCGAGTAGAGAGCGCCGTCTCCGAGATACTTCTCGAGTTGGGCCTTGTGCTCACTGGCGATGCTGTTGACGCGGCGCTGGAACCTGAAGATGCGCCGAAAGGAGAGGTCCTGGGCGGCGGTTCCCGAGCGCCGGAGAATGGAAATGATCGACGAGAAATCGGTGATGTCGTAGACGAGTCCGAATCTCCGAACCACCGGATCGACCACCAGTGGATTGGTGAAGTCGAGGGGCCGGGTGGTGAATGAGAGCACGACCTCCTTGCGGGGTGTGCCCAGTCCGCGCAGGACGCCGGCGCGGCAACGGAATTTGCCGTCACGCTCTTCGATCGGTACGACATAGCGCCTCAGGTCCGAAAGCAGCTCGAATTCCTTGAGCCGCAGAAGTAGCTGCTCCCAAACCCGCACGTACTCCGGGTCGAAAAGCTTCGAGGCGTCGTAGTGCTTCAGCCCCGACAGAAACGTCAGGTACCCGGGGCGTAACATCAGTTGCCAGGGATTGGTGAGGTGCTCCAGCCCGTAGAAGCTCCTCACCAGACCCCTCAGTTCCTCGTTCTCCTGCATGGTCTGGACATGCCAGCCCTGCAGGTCTTCGAATCGCTGGAGGAAGTCGGCCGAGTCGGTATAGAGCGAGTAATCCAGGAAATCCGTCAGCTCGCGGAGATCGGGCCCGATGTGGTCTTCCGTGAGAATCAGCACGTTGTCGCGCATCCGCGCCAGAATCTCCGGGAAGAGTTCATCCTCCGCCTCGTCGGTGTCGGCGCCCGCGTTCTGGACGATCTCGTAGGTCTCGGCCAGGACACGATCGAGAAAACGCTGGAATACCCGGTACTTGACCGCCCCGCCGGAGGTCTTGCCGAGGTCGTGGTGACGCCGACGGATCTCCGCCGGGACTTCCTTGAGAACCCGCGACACCGCGATCGAGTGGTAGAGCCAGAAGATACTTGGGAACAAACGGCCAAAGCTCGAGCTGACGGCATTGTTGGTGGCTTCGACGAGCAGCGTGCCATACACGGACCACGCTAGATCGACCTTGCGGTCGTTGGTCGCAACACCGCGTATTCGTTCGATCTCGAGCTCTTGTTCCGCCAGGATGTAATGCTCGAGAGCCTGGCGCAACGCTCCGCTGCCTGCGGTCAGTAGAACGGGGAACCCGAGGACGGGCGTAGCCTCCTCGTCCTCTAGAAAGATCCTCTGCGGCAGCGGGATGCGGGCTCCTTCTTCAACCACTCGGCCGAGGTCGGCTTCGTTGTGTAGCAAGAAGCTGCCAGGCAGCCGAAGGAGGCGCAACAGTTGGGAAACGCTCACAAGCCGTCAGTCTATCGTCCGGGCGGGCCGGACTGCTTCCATGGGCTGCTAAACTTCCGGCAGAAGATTAGAGCCTTGGTCACCCTTCCGGCCGGGCGGCCGCGGTTCGCGCACCTCCGGCGTGGAACGGTGGAAGACGGGTGCGGAGGGGCCAATCAAGGAGCAGCATGACAAAGCCGACCAAGTTCCGAGTCGCCGCCAAGATCCCACGGGGGACCGACCTCTTTATCCTCGGGTGCTTCGAGAGAGAAGCGCCTGCCGCGGGGTCGCTTCCTGGCCGCATCGCGAGCGCCGCGCGCTCGGTGGCGGCCCGCAAGGGTTTTCGTGGCCGTGCCGGGCAGCTCTCCCACACCGCCACATCGGCCCCGGGCGGGCCCTCGGTCGCCGTGTGGGGTCTGGGCAAGCGCAGCGAGTTCACCGGTCGCGATCTCACCACGTTTGTGCGTCGAGCGGCTCGCAGAGCAGGGAAGGACGGCTACTCTCGGGCGCTCTTCCTGGTACCCGAGCACCCGGTAGCCGCCGGCGAGGCCGGTGCGCTCAGGTTTCTCGAGGACCTGGCCCTGAGCGGCTACCGCTTTGATTCCTACAGGAAGAAGGACGACGAACCCTCGCTGCGCGGAGTGGCGGTTTTGCCTGTCAAGGGAACCGAGAGCGCCTACCGCCGCGCAGGCTCCTGGGCGCGCCCGATCGTCGAAGGAATCGCCCTGGCGCGAGACGTTGCCAATACGCCTCCCAACGACGCGCATCCGCAATGGATGGCGTCCGAGGCTCGGCGAGTGGGCAAGGCGGCTGGAATGAAGGTCGAGGTCCTCGGCCCAAAGGAACTGAAGAAGCGCGGAATGGGCGGGATTCTGGCAGTGGGTTCTGGCTCGCGCCGGACGCCGCGATTGGTGCGGCTGTCGGCGGGCAAGGGGAAAGAGACCATCGCCTTTGTCGGCAAAGGCGTGACCTTCGACACCGGTGGCATCTCGATCAAGCCCGCCGCCTCGATGGACGACATGAAGTTCGACAAGTGCGGTGCTTGCGCGGTTCTCGGGCTGGCTCACGCGACGAGTGGGCTGAATTTGCCGTTCCGGCTCGAGTTCTATCTTCCTCTGGCCGAAAACATGCCCGACGGAGCCGCCTACAGGCCGGGTGACATCGTGGGCTGCTACAACGGCAAGACGGTGGAGATTCTCAACACCGACGCGGAGGGACGCATGATTCTCGCCGACGCTCTTGCGTGGGCGGCGGAGGAGAAACCCGATGTCCTGATCGACTTCGCGACCCTGACGGGCGCCTGCGTCGTGGCTCTCGGGCAGGAGAGTGCAGGTCTGTTCACCGACAGTGACTTGTTGGCCTCCGAGCTGTTGGCGGCCTCCGAGCTCTCGCGGGAGAAGCTGTGGCGGCTCCCTTTGTGGGACCAGTTCAGCCGCGGCATGAAGGGCCGTCACGCGGATCTACGCAACACCGGTGGGCGATGGGGCGGCGCCTCCACCGCCGCGGCGTTTCTGGCCGAGTTTGTCGGCCGCCGCGATCGCTGGGCGCATATCGACATGGCAGGCCCCGCCTATGTCGGCAAGAGCGGCACACCCTACGGTGCCACCGGCTATGGAGTCGCTCTGGCATCTACCTGGCTGCTGCAGCGCGCTGGGTTGCTGTAGCTGCTAGCTCGCCAAGAAGACAATCGAGAGATGGAGCCGCTGCTTTCGATCCAGGGCTTGACCGTTGCTTTCCCGCGGGCTGGACGGTGGATCCCGGTCGTCCGCGATCTGTCGCTCGACATCCGAGCTGGCGAGTTCGTCGGGTTGGTCGGGGAATCCGGTTCCGGAAAGAGCATTGCCGCTCTCGCGACCTTGCGTCTCGTGCCACCCCCGGGGAAGATCCGCGGCGGTCGCGTCTTGGTGGAAGGAGAGGATCTTGGAGGACTCTCCGAAAGCGAGATGCGTGGAATTCGCGGCGCCAAGGTGTCGATGATCTTCCAAGAGCCAGCGACCGCCCTCAACCCGGTCTTCACGATCGGTTTCCAGATCGTCGAGGCGATCCGGATCCACCACCGCGTAAAACGCCGCGAGGCCAGACAGGAAGCACAGCGGCTTCTCGAGCTGGTGGCCATTCCGGACGCCGCGCAAAGACTGGAAGACTACCCGCACCAGCTGTCCGGCGGCCAGAAGCAGCGGGCGATGATTGCGATGGCGCTGGCGGCAAGGCCGGCGCTGCTGATCGCCGACGAGCCGACAACGGCACTCGATGTGACGATCCAGGCGCAAATCCTCGAGCTTCTCGACCGATTGCGAGGTGAGCTCGGTCTAGCCGTATTGCTCATTACCCACGACCTGGCGGTCGTTGCCGAGACCTGCGAGCGTGTTGTCGTGATGTATGCCGGGGAGTCGGTCGAAGAGGCGCAGGTCAACGGGCTTTTCGAGAACCCCTCACACCCTTATACCCGGGGACTCCTGGCAGCACTGCCTCGCTTGCGTCTCGAGACGGGTGATCCGCCGAGACGGCTCGAACCGATACCGGGTCGGGTCGCTGACCCAGCCGACCTTCCCCTGGGCTGCGTTTTTCACCCTCGTTGCCCGGACGTCTTCGAGCCCTGTTCGCTGCGGTCGCCGGATGTTGTGAGGGTCGGCCCGGAGCATTCGGCGCGCTGCTTTCTCCACGATCAGGTGTCTGCGGAGGCGGTGGAGAACCGGTGACGGCACTTCTCGAGGTCCAGGGGCTCGCCAAGCACTTTCCGGTCAAACGCGGGCTCCTCCAGAGGATGACGGGCCAAGTGCGGGCTTTGGACCGTGTGGACATCGGGCTCGACGAAGGCGAAACCTACGCTCTGGTGGGGGAGTCGGGTAGCGGCAAGACCACGCTGGGGCGTTGCGTGCTGCGGTTGATCGAGCCGACATCCGGCAGGATCCTCTTCCGCGGTGACGATATCGCGGTGTTGAGCCGGCGCGAGTTGCGCCGCCGCCGCCGCTTCTTCCAGATGATCTTCCAGGATCCGTACGGCTCGCTCAATCCGCGCATGCGGGTGGTGCAGATCGTTGGCGAGCCTCTGGCTGTGCACCGCCTTGTAGAGCGGCAGGCCCGCCGAGCCGAAGTGGAACGGTTGCTCGACCTGGTGGGTCTAGACTCGGGTGCCCTGGATCGATATCCCCACGAGTTCTCGGGCGGCCAGCGCCAGAGAATCGGGATTGCCCGCGCGCTGGCCACTCGGCCCCAGCTCATCGTCGCGGACGAACCGGTTTCGGCGCTCGACGTCTCCGTCCAGGCGCAGATCATCAACCTGCTCGAGGATCTCAAGGTACGGCTGGGTCTGACCTTGCTCTTCATTTCGCACGATTTGGCGGTCGTTCACCAGATCGCCGACCGGGTCGGCGTCCTCTACCTGGGCCGGTTGGTCGAGGAAGCCTCGAGCGGCCGGCTGTTTTCGCGACCCCAGCACCCCTACACCATCAGTCTTCTTTCCGCTGTCCCCGTCCCGGTCCCAGTCGCCTCGCCAGGACCGGAGCCACAAAACGGCCGAACCCGGCTGGTGCTCCCGGGCGAACCACCCAGCTCGGTGGACCCGCCATCGGGTTGTCGGTTTCACCCGCGCTGTCCGATCGCTCAGGCGCGGTGCGAAACGGATCCGCCGGTCCTGGCCTCGGTTGCTGACGGGCATTCTGTGGCCTGCCATTTCCCGGGCGAGCTGTTAGCGGCTGAAGTGATGGGTCGCAGGGAGGCCGGCTGAGGGGCTTGCGTGAAGTCGCATGAGCGGGGAAAGCAAGAGAGAGCGCTGTGAGCGTCGCGCAGTGAGCCTCTCTTCGCTCACGAAGCGACGGCTCCGGCGCGAGCCCCCGGCGATTAACGCGCTCCAGAAGTCCGGCAAGAGATGGAACTTTCTAGGGGTCCCAACGTAGGATGAAAAAGGGGCGCACTCCGCCCCCGGACCGTGGTAGAACGTGTGGGGGGCCGAAACGCCTCTTTTTTTGAAACTGAGGAGAGTTGCGATGAGAGACGGATTCCAGAATCGGTTTGGCTGGAGGGTCGCCGCTGCGGCCCTCGTGGTAGCGCTTGCGCCGCCCGTGATGGCGGGTATTCCGGTCGATACTCAACTTTCAGAGCTCGATGCGGCTCCCGAGCTGCGCGTCGAGGGCGGTTCGCTCAAACTGACACTCGAGGAAGCGCTGTCGCTGGCGCTCGAGCGCAACCTCGGTCTGGTGGTGGAGCGTTATCGCCTGAGTGAGTCGGAGCTTGCCGTCGATCAGAGCAAGGGGATTTTCGATCCCAACCTGACCGTCGCTCTGAGCTCGACCGACGACACCTCGCCATCGGCTTCTAACCTCGACGGCGCCGACGTTCAGACGTCTACACGCGATGTCTGGAACTTCGGTGTCAGCCGCCTGATCTCCACCGGCGGCACGGGATCCGTGAGCTTCAACAACAGCCGGCTGGAAACCAACTCACTCTTTGCTTCGCTCAACCCGAGCTTTAGCAGCGGGCTGGACTTCAACTTTGGGCAGCCGTTGCTGCGGGACCAAGGCAGGGAGGTCACGCGGCGCGGCATCAAGATCGCTCAGACCAATCTCGGGATCAGCCGTGAGAACTTCGAGAGCCAGGTCGTAGACATCCTCCAGAACGTCGAAAGCACGTACTGGTCTTTGGCCGAGGCGCGGGCTCAGCTCGCGGTGTCGGAGGAGAGTCTGGCCCTGGCCAAACAGCTCCACGACCAGAACCGAATCCGAGTGGATGTCGGCACCCTGGCGCCTCTCGAGTTGGTCCAGAGCGAAGCGGGGATCGCTACTCGCGACGAGGAGATCATCCGCGCACGTGGTCTGGTAGGGGACACCGAAGATCGCTTACGCCAGCTTCTCAACCTCGACTCTCCCGAGACCTGGAGCTGGAGCATCGTGCCCGAGACCGACCCCGAGATCGAACTGGTGGAGATCGATGTCGAGCAATCGATTCAGATCGCTCTCGCCGAGAGGCCCGAGCTCCGTAGCAAGAGACTTGACCAGGAGAACCGCGGTCTCGACGCCCGCTATTTCGCCAACCAGCAAAAGCCACGGTTGGATCTCAATGTTCGCTATGGCGCCAACGGTATCGGCGGTGATGTTCGCGGGGGCGAGAACCCGTTTACCGGTGAGATCATCGTCCCGGCCCCCGGTGGCTACAGCGATGCCCTCGACCAGATCACGGGCTTTGATTTCGATGGCTGGACGGTGTCGCTCAATATGGGCTATACCATCTTCAACAGCTCCGCCAAGGCACTCCGTGCGCTGGCCGAGACCTCCCATGATCGCGGCGAGGCGGAGCTGAACGAGCTGCAGCTGGGTGTGGCGACCGAGGTGCGCCGTTTGGCGCGGGCGGTGGACACCGCGGCGCAGGCGCGAGCTTCGGCTGCTGTTTCACGCCGTCTGGCCGAGAAGAATCTGGACGCCGAGCAGAAGCGCTACGACAACGGGATGTCCACGAGTTTTCAGGTACTCGAGATCCAGGAAGATCTGAGCTCCGCCCGGAGTCGCGAAGTCACCTCGGTGGCGAACTATCACAGAGCGCTGCTGCTCTACTACAAGTCGATCGGCCGGCTCTTGGAGGAGAACGGGGTCGAGATCGTCGGTGGCCCCTAGCAGCCCGTGGTAGAAGTCGAGACGGGCGTGGCGATTCTGTTACGTTCGGTATCGATCCGGTTTTCCCGAGACCTTATTGCTTCTCTTGAATAGGTCCTGTAAACTCTTATGTTGTAGACACTTACAGCTGTGTTGCAGGGCCGAGGAGGCCGTGGCACGATCATTGCCTTAGGAGACATCGATGACTGGATTCACTTCTGCGGCTCGAGGATCTGTCGCCGTACCAGCTTCCCGGAGCCGTGTAACGGACTTCACTGAAAGAAAACACCTTTTGGTGCAAGACTCCGGGGAAAGAACAGCCGGCTATCGCCTCGTGAGATCCAAAGGAATGCCTACCCTCAGAACCCCCAGCCGCGGTTTTTCCCTGCTCGAGGCGCTCGTTGTGGTCGCGGTCATCGGGATCCTCATGGCTGCGGCTGGTCCCGAGCTCTACCGACTGATCAACAAGAGCCGGGTGATGACTGCGGTGGACTGCTCGGCGATCCTCTTGAGAAAGGCGCGGCTACGAGCCGTCAAGTACAACGTCTTGGGCTCTGTAGAGATGGAAGTCTCGGGTGGGCAGAGAAAACTCACCGGAAACGCCGATAGGAAACTGAAGTCGGAGTGCACCTTGCCGGAGCAAATCCAGACGTGGGGCGTCACCGGGTTCGACAACCTGGATCGGCCGGAGCCGGCCGGAATGGCGCTCTTCAGGGGGGACGGGTCAGCGGTCGAAGCGGGCGCGTTTCAATTCAACGATGTGCGCGGCAACAGCTTGCGCGTCGCGATCGATCCGGCCGCCACCGGCCGCGTTCAGATTACCAAGCTCGAAGGTGCCACCTGGCACAGGGCCGACGAAGGGAAGAGACCATGGATCTGGCAGTAAATCGCAGAGCCGCCGTCCGGAGCTCGGGCTTCTCGTTGGCGGAGCTCCTGATCGCCTCCTTAATCCTCCTGATGATCATTCTCGGGATCCTGCCGCTTTTCACGCAGGCGACTGTCAACAACACAAAGGGTGCTCACTCTATGGAGGTATCGAACTTTGCCCGCGCCGGGGTCGAGGAGCTCTTCCAGCTGCCGCTGGACAGTCCGCTTCTCACCATCACCGCCGGCAACGAGAGCGTGATCGCCCAGAAGTATCTGGTGAACACCAAACAGTGGGTGCCGATGACGGACCCGCCGAATCTCGCCGATCCGGCAAAGTGGACCCGTACCGCCACGATCCGGCAGTACGGCTGGAGCGGAGTCCAACCAGCCGTTGGGTTTCCCGGTGAACTGACCCTCGACAAAGTTGATGCGCTTCCGTTTAGCACAACCGAGGACGTCGTTCTGAAGGAGATCGTCATAGAGGTCCAGCGAATAGATAATCCGACGGCCTTTGGGCGCCCCGAGTTGACCGTCCGAACCTTCAAGAGTCAGTAATGAGACGACGAACTGAATTCATGATCATGAAAAAACAATCGGTCCACTCCCAGTCGGCGACATCGGTTCGTTCGGGTGGTTTCACCCTGCTCGAGCTCCTGATCACGCTGGTGATGACAACCGCGCTGATGGGCGCGGTGGCAGTGCTCTTTCAAATGAACTCGCGGCTGGCCAGCCAGCAGATCCAACAAGCCGATATGCAACAGTCGGCGCGGGCGGTGCAGAACGAGCTTGTCCGGATGGTGAGGATGGCGGGCAGGGGAGGTTTGGGCCGAGGAAACGCTCCGGACTTTCTCGCCGTCAGCAACCGCAACAAGGTGGAGGCCGCCGATGGCAACAAGCACATCGCCATCGGCGACGCCACTTCTCCGACCGCCGTGGACCTGACCGATGTGTTGACCGTTCGCGGTGTCTTCAACGCGCCGCTTTACCAGGTCGCACAGAACGCGATGACGCTGGCCGGGACTACCGGAACTCTCGTGGTCAACAGTCCGGGCCCCACCGGAGTGACGCAGGACCTGACGGCCCTGGCCCAGGCCATCGACGGCGGAATCAACGAGCCGCTCATTGTCGTGAGCGGTCTGAGTGATCTGATCTATGCGGTCGTCGAACTGGACCATGCTGGATCGTCCGTGGACGATCCAGCCAACCCCACCACCGCAACCCTCCTCTTCAACATTGGCGTGAGCGGCGGCACCGCCACCAAGGACAAGTACATGGAGCTCTCCACCGGCGCCGCTTTCTCCCCCTCTTTGCGCACGACCGTCTTTGTCGGAATCTTGGAGGAGTACCGCTACTACATACGGGAGAACTACCAGACGCCTGGCGACACGAGCACACCGCTTGCTCCGAGACTCTCGCGGGCAAGGTTCTTGGCGGGAACCGAGTTGGCGCACCCAAGCGTCCCTGGGTTCAACCTCGACATCGCGGACGGCGTGCTGGATCTACAGGTGGCGCTCGGTATCGATGCCGGCGGCGTCGACGGTCTTCTGGACGAAGAATTCACCAATCCGACAGCCACAGACGATTGGCTGTTCAACACGACCGCTGACACTCCGCTGGACCTGACTTTTTGGAACGGGCCCGTGGGGGGCAACGCGCCGGACCTGTTCAACGTCCGAATCAGTACGCTGACTCGAACAGGGCGCCCCGATCCAAAACTGCTGTCCCCGGTGATCAATCGGATCGAAGACCGTGGATATGTGGAAGCTGTGGGCGATCAGGAACTTCTATACCGGCGCACCCTTTTGAGCACGGTTGTTGACTTGAGGAACCAAGGATGAGAAGACAGCGAATCGATCTACCGTCTTTCCGAGTGCGCGCGGCCCAGGGCACTGCCTTTATGGTGACCCTGTTGGCTCTTGTGCTTCTGACCTTTCTCGGTCTCTCGGTTTCCGTGATCTCGGGGACCGAGAGGCAGATCGGTAACAACCAGCTCACCGAACAGCGTGTGTTCTACGCAGCGGATACGGGGCTCTCGCTCGGCACCGCTCGAGCGCTGACGACCCGCAATCTGTCGCCTGCGACCTTTACGTTGCCGGATCCCGATCCGTCGGCGCTCGCCAAGCGATCCGAGATCGCAGTTTCTCGATTCCTGGAAATCAACCGGCAGCCTTGCAACCTTTGTGATGTGGCCAACTACGGTCAGAAGCAGGTCTCCGAGTTCTGGGACGTCACCTTCACGGCCATCTCCGGGGCCACTCGGCGGGTCGGTCCCGGCGACGTAGAGGTTGCCAACAAAGTGGTCACCGCGATGCGGGAGTTCCAGCCGTGGCAGGACGCCGACTCCGCCAAGTTACAAAGACTCGACCCCAACAAGGGGACTTTCGAGACCTACGACTAGAGGTGTGAACGTGAGAAGACTCCCTAGACATCTAAACCATTTGCTAGCCGGCCTGACCCTGGCGATTCTGTCGGTTGGCGTGTCCACCGCGGACGATCGCGACCTTTTGCGCGATCAAGGCGGAAACCCCTTTCTGTTCATTGCCCTCGACAATTCCACCTCGATGAATCTCAAGATCGGTGACGACGACGTGCCGGCCGTGGGCTACGGAGACGACCCGGCATCTCGTATCTACCAGGCCAAAGAGGCGTTGTTCGAGGTCCTGGAGTCGGAGGAGGCGGTCAATCTGGGGTTCACCACCTTCAACCAGGACCAGCTTTCAGTGAATTTCT